>JAAYEY010000007.1 GCA_012728505.1 Synergistaceae bacterium
CGCGTGAAGCTGCCGGAGAACCATCCCGCGTGAAGCGGCGTTTGCATCGCCGTGAAACAGTGGTGAAGCGGTTGTAAGGGCAGTCAAACAATAGTCATTAGGAGCAGTCAAACAATTGTCAAACAATAGTCAAACGATTGTCATACAGTTGTTTTAGGAACCTGTCGGAGCCTAGCCTTGCTCCCATCGTCTCCCCGGTAAGCACTTGAGCCGGGGTCCAGGTTTGCCCCCATCGTCTCCTCCGGACGCGGCATAACGGAAGTCCAATAGCTTTTAATTCAGTCTGTGACAGGGTTTGTCTTAGGATTTAAGCCGAAGGTGGAAAAGTTCGGTAATTAATTTTAAAAAAACAGAAAGCGAGGTGTTGACTCTTATGACATCACCAAAAACAATTGAAGAGTTCTACGAACCTTATAAACCACTTGTTGACGCGCTGATTGATAAACATGCACTTGAAGTGACGGTACATAACCTGAGTGAGGTCTCCGGCTTTACAGAAGCATTTATCGTAGCAATAGCACGTTCAGACATTCATGCGAAAACATTGCGCGACACAGCAGGCGATATACTGGATGAAATGAAACTGCCGCACAAAGTTGAGGGAGAAGAGGGAAGCCGTTGGTGCCTAATGGACGCCGGTCATCTCGTAGTAAACATACTCAGCAGAGAAGGTCGAGATTACTACAGACTAGATTCGCTTTGGGGCGATGCTCCGTCACTGAAATTCCAGGATCCGGACGAATAAAGGAAGTAACAAAATGAGTTGTATATTCTGTGAAATTGATGATTATATACTCGACAATGAACTTGTTTTTGCCGTTTTCGATAAGACACCCATTAATAAGGGCCACATGCTATTCATAACAAAACGACACGTAGAAAACTTCTTTGACATAACCAAAGAAGAACGTGAAGCTATATTTGAACTTATTGACGAGGCCAAACCGATGTTAGATCAGATATATTCGCCTGAAGGCTACAACATTGGAGTAAACATCGGAAAAGTAGCCGGACAGTCTGTGATGCATGTACACGTTCACCTTATCCCAAGGTACTCAGGGGACACCGAAGCTCCAAACTGTGGGGTCAGAAGTGTTATACCCGAAAAGATGAAGTATATATAAAATAACTTTAACATGTCCTATAATATATCTTATGTTACCTTGATATAATAAAAACATTTGGTGTCTTATAATATAATAACATTCAACTGCTTTTCGTGATTTTCAAAATTTTGTTGGTATAACCGGGATTGAAGAAAGTAAGTTGGTATATTCATACCTTTTGAAATATTTAGGCCTCTCTATGTCCATCCTGAGGGGCCTTTTTTATTACCTTATACAAATGAAGCCGGTCGCACTTAATTGTTTCGAGAAAGAGCTCCGGCTTCATAGTTTTATTATATTTATGGCTGATCAATAAAAAGCTATCTATTTAAAGTGTAATTTATTGAACTGCGGCCTTTGCAATTCCAAGGAAGCTGTCAGGTTTCAGAGACGCGCCGCCGACCAACACACCATCAATATCTGCCATTGATAGTATTGCCTCTGTATTTTCAGGCTTAACACTTCCTCCATAAAGGATCAATGTTTTAACCGCAATTCCTTCACCGAATGTGTCGCCAAGAAGCTTCCTTATAAAAGCACATACTTCCTGGGCATCTTCGCTGCTTGCAGTTTTGCCTGTACCTATAGCCCATACAGGTTCATATGCCACTATTATATTATTTGCTACGTCGTTACCGTCCATACCTTTTAGCCCTGCAAGCAACTGTTTTCTAATCACATCAAAAGTGCTGCCTGACTCGCGGTCTTCTAAAAGTTCACCCACACAGAAAACAGGGATTAGTCCTTCTTCTAGCGCTGCGTTCAACTTCTTGTGAAGTTCTTCACTTGTTTCGTGAAATATGTGTCTTCTCTCACTATGTCCTATAAGAACATGTGTACAGCCTAACTCTTTTAGCATTGGTGCAGAAATTTCACCTGTAAATGCTCCGCTTTTTTCCCAGTGCATATTTTGGGCTCCGATAATTAGCGACGAGCTCCCACTTGCTTTCACAGCAGCAGATAGAGAGACAAAAGGGGCAAAAATAGCTACTTCCATCTTTTTGCTTTTTATATTCTCAGCAATATCTTTTGAAGATATTAGTTTTGGCACAAAATTGACCATAAACTCAGATGTTGCTGTCGGGCCATTAAACATTTTCCAATTTCCTGCAATAAATCGTTTACGCATGTCTCATGATCCTCCTTAAATTAATAAGAAGCGGCTTCGGAGTATTTATTTACCGAAACCGCTTTATTATTTATCACTCAGTTATATCGTATGGCTCTATTCCGGGCAGTATTTTCCCTTCAAAGAACTCAAGACTTGCCCCGCCGCCTGTTGAAACATGAGAAACCTTATTCTCATATCCAAATTGTGTAATTGCTGCAGCGGAGTCCCCTCCTCCAACGACAGTAAATGAACCTTTTTCAGTCGCTTCGGCAAGGGCTTTTGCAATGGCTTCAGTTCCTTTTGAGAAGGCAGGCATTTCAAATACTCCCATAGGGCCGTTCCATAGCACTGTTTTTGATCCAAGGATGACTTTGGTGAATGCTTCGACCGTTTTAGGACCAATATCCAATCCCATTTTATCTGACGGTATTTCATCCGGTGACACTAATAAGTAGGGTGAGTCAGGCTTAAATTCGTCAGCTACTATGACATCAAGCGGCAGAAGTATTTTTACCCCGTGTTTGTCCGCTTCGTCCAGCATCCTGGCTGCAAATTCGATCTTGTCAGACTCACATAGCGATTTTCCTATTTCACGCCCCTGAGCTTTAAAGAACGTAAATGCCATTCCACCGCCAATAAGAATCGTATCGACTTTTTTCATCATATTCTCGACTACTGCAATCTTATCTGATACCTTTGCACCACCTAAAATAAGTACAAATGGCTTTTGAGGTTTGTCGCGAGCTACACTTAGCATCTCTGTCTCTTTGACTATCAGAATTCCTGCAAAAGAAGGGAGTACTTCTGCTATCGCTCTTGTAGATGAGTGCGCCCTGTGAGATGCGCTAAATGCATCCATGACAAAAACATCAAAATTCTTTGAAATGCTTTTTGCAAACTCCATATCGTTCTGCTCTTCTTCTGGGTGGAACCTTACATTTTCAAGGAGAAGGAATTCATCATCTTTCCACTCAGATACAGCCTTTTCAACTTCAGGGCCAATGCAGTCTGGTACAAATCGAATCTTCCACCCTGTCATCCTGGCCATTTCTTCTCCGACCGGTGCAAGTGTGTACTTAGGGTCGACCTTGCCTTTGGGTCTGCCAAGGTGTGAGATAAGAGCAACCTTAGCTCCGGCTGCCTTAAGGGCTCTGAGAGTTGGAAGGTGCGCCGCGATCCTTGTTGAATCTGTAACCTTGCCATCGGCAAGAGGCACATTTAAATCCACTCTTACCAAAACCTTTTTTCCGGATACATCACCGGGCAAAAAAGTTTTAAGCTTCATAAGGTTACAGTCCCTTTGACAACATGTAATCTGCCAGATCTATTATCCTGTTGCTGTATCCCCATTCGTTGTCATACCAGGAGAGTACCTTAACCATTTTATCTCCCATGACAAGGGTGTGCCTTGGAGCGAATATTGACGAATGTGAATTGCCAACAAAGTCCATCGATACAAGATCTTCGGGCTCGTATTCCAGAATTCCCTTAAGTGATCCTTCTGCGTATTCTTTCATTGCCGCGTTTACAGAATCTACTGTGACAGATTTTTCGACTGTAACAGTTAAATCTACAACAGAAACGTCAGGTGTTGGGACTCTAAGGGCAAATCCGTTGAGCTTGCCTTTGAGCTCTGGCATTACTTCTGAAATCGCTTTTGCTGCTCCAGTAGTAGTTGGGATAATAGAAAGTGCCGCAGCCCTTCCGCGTGAAGGTGTCTTGTGAGCGAAGTCCAATACAACCTGGTCATTAGTATAGGAGTGTATAGTGTTCATGAGACCCTCTACAATTCCAAATTTTTCATGGAGTACTTTGCATATTGGTCCAAGACAGTTAGTCGTGCATGAAGCATTTGAGACAATATTATGTTTTGCAGGATCATATATTCCCTCGTTTACACCTAAAACTATTGTGGCGTCTTGGTTTTTTGCCGGTGCGGAGATAATTACTTTTTTTGCTCCCGCAGTTATGTGAGCCTTTGCCGCATTTGCGTCAGTAAAGCGACCAGTGCACTCAATGACAAGGTCTACACCCAGTTCTTTCCAAGGAAGCTTTGCCGGATCCGGCTCTGCTACTGCCTTTATTCTTTTACCGTTTACAATAAGGTAGTCTCCATCAACCGAAACTTCTCCGGGGAAACGACGAAAAACAGAGTCATATTTCAGGAGATATGCAAGGGATGCCGGTGGTGTGAGATCGTTTATTGCTACGACCTCAAAGAGATTGTCTTTCCCGTTCACAAAGAAGGAACGGAGCGAAAGACGCCCAATTCGTCCAAAACCGTTTATTGCAACCTTGTACTTTGCCATAATATTGCCTCCTTATATTTTTTATCACAAATACTTTGTGAATATTAGAGCATAATTTAATTTTTGCTCCTGATTAATTTTGATACCACATAGCTTTAAAGTCAAACTGATTTAGTTCACTTTACTCATCAAATTGTAGATTTTCATGCAAAACTCTCAGGAGTTCTCCAAGCGCCATAGCGCTGAGCACATCTCCATGAGGTTTGTATGGCATCATTCCGTCAAAGCATTCCGCTATGCCTCCAAGACATCTGTGTCTGAGATGGGAGTTGAAAGGCCGCATGAATATCCAGCCTAAATCTGTCCTTGTTGGATTGTATTTAAGAAATGCAGAGATAAATTCTCCAAGGAGCCACGGCCAAGCCATCCCTCTAAAACGCGCCTTCATCCTCTGGTCAAGGCGTCCCTCTGATCTGCCTTTAAATTTGTCCTGCCTAGGATCAAGGGTACGAAGCCCATATGTTGTATAGAGTTCATCCCAGCAAATCCTTATCACGCCCTTTGCCATGTCATCTGTCAGTGGGCTGTAAGGAAGTGAGGCGGCTAAAATCTGGTTTGGACGGATTGAAGTGTCCTTGACCTTTTCTGAGAGATCAATCCAGTCGTAAAGGCACTTTCTGTCGCTGTTCCAGAAAACCTCTCTGAATGACGCAGCGCACTTCAGCGCCATTTCAGCGTACTTTTCTTTTGCTGCAATGTCATTGTCTGCTTCCGCAAATTTTTCAGATACTTTTAACGCGTTGTACCAAAGGGCGTTGACTTCTACCAGATACCCTCTTCTGTGAACAACAGCTTCTCCTCCGGCAACCGAATCCATCCAATGTCTGATGGGGTCATCCGAGTTAACTTTGAGCAGCATGTTATCTTCACAGCTGAGGTCAAGTTTTTCTATGCCTGTAATATACCTGTCGGTTGTTTTTCTTGCAGCAGCTCTTATGTTGCTATCTTTATCTTTGATTCCAACGTGGCTTGTGTATTTATCTGCTGCATATACGAACCATAGTCCGTTGTCAGCAGCTTCAAAAATACATCTTTTGTCCGGAGCTATGCGTTCTGGCATTACCCAATCATTTTGTTTGCAGATCTCTAACCATATACGAAGAGCCCTCTCTGCAATTTTTTCCCTTCCCGTTGCAAGGGTCAGCCCTGGCAGTGAGACAAATGTGTCTCTAGCTTTGAATTCAACTGAGGGGTAACCAGTATAGACGGGAGAGATTGGATCATCTCTGTCATCTATGAGGTGGTAAGAAGCGGCGATCATATCCTGTTCAGCGCTGCTGAAAGCAGGTAGATTTGCCTGTTCAAGTATGTTTTCAAATCTTTCAGAACACTCTTTTTCGATTAATAGTATTTCATCCATAGACATCGTAATCGGCTCGTTTGAGAGAATTACATAAAGCACGTCTCCCTCTGACATGTCATTACTTACATATCCGGGCGACCAGAGATGGTCTACTGAGGGCGTTTCAGGTATGTCATCCTGTTCGTAGATCAAATTCTCATACCAAAGTGATTTTTCCGCCCACGTACCAGATGTAACTTTGAAATAGCTCTTGCTTCCCTTTCCTTCGACGCCCACTGAGCTGTTCTCCTTGAAAAAGACTTCGAATTCCCCTTTTTCAGATTCAGAACAAATTTCAGAATTAATACGATGCGCGAAGAGGGGACGAAGGTCAATACGCACTTTATCAGGCGCAGCCAAAAGTTGATACTTGACTATCGTGCATGCTTTTCCCTGAGGCATAAAAATTGATTTTTTGAGAAGGATGCTATGTATGACAAACAGCATGCTTGGAAATGGGTTGCCTTGATATTCCTGTAGATATCTGTATCCATCTGGATAAACCAGATCTTTGTATCTGTTCGTAGAAAGTTGGTACTTCTTTTTTTCGTGGAAGATTGTTTCTTCAATCTTGCTTACCAGCACTGAGTGTTTTGTTTCTCCCTCTGGGCGGACTACAAGGAGTCCGTGCTCTCTTCTTGTGTTTGCTCCAATGACCGTTGAAAACCCATAACTGCCACGACCGTTTGAAACAAGATACTCCCTGCCCGCCCCTTTATCATAGGTATTAACGTCTGCCTTTCCCAAATACATGGGTACCATCCCCCTTCAACAGCTCATGCAGTATATTTTCACATTTTCTCCATCTATATTCTACCGTACTTTTGCTAATTGGTCTCGGTAGATTTTGTCCGAGTTCTTTTAAAGAAATACTCGGATTTCTTTTCCTAACTATAATAAGCTCTTTGAGTTCATCCGGTAGTTCCTCAATTATTCCGGCCTCCTCCATCTGATCTATCAATTTCATCTGTCTTTCTGCAGCCCTGAGCGTCTTGTTGATGTTTGCAGAATCACAGTTGACAAGCTTATTCGCATGACTTCTCATAGATCTATAAATTGCCGTCTCCTCAAGGGCAAGGACCGTCTTGACAAAGCCCAGCCTTGAAAGAAACGTTACTATCTGCTGTTGGTCTCTTAGCATTAGTTCACGTATTTGGCTTTTTTTTCTGACCCCGACACTGAAACCAGACGATTTTAGTATACTCTGGAGCCTTTCCGCATTGCCATTTCGCACTGGTGGCCTCAGGACAAGATGATAACCTGCCTTTGGCATATATAGAGCTCCACAACTACCCCACAATCCTCTGACCCAATTCCAGTTGCGTTTTTTTCTCGAGAAACGTGAAACTCTGTCAAATATTTTTTCAGCAAGTTCCAAATCAAGGGAAAAACGAAGTCTGTTTTTTTGCTGTTTTCCGTATATTATCCTTATCGTATCTATACTTTGGTACTCTGAATCTGCCCAGAGTTTTAAAAGCCTTCTTAGTACAAAAAGTCTTCCGGAAGAAAACTCATATTCGCTTCCGTTGTTTCTGCAGTTCATACCATCTAAGATTCCAGCAATTTCATCTTCTACAGGGGGAACAATCTGAAATGAAGTCCATTCATCTCGAATTTTGTGGCTTAAATCTCCCATCTCTATAAATCCTTCATATCTCTGTTTTTTCTAGCTAGTTTAATTATTGCCTCTGAGAGGTTCTGGGCATTGTGTCTCAAGTAAACCTCATCCTTAATAGTTACAAAGTCACCATATATAACTGTAGTGCCAAGGGATTGCAGATATTTTTCCTCTTCACCGGAAAGAAAGAGGGGCTCTGCTCCTATTTTGCCATACCTGTTTCTAAATTCTTCCGGTATGGGCGCTTGGTTAGCCAGCAGGTAATCAGGTACCGTTCCAAGGACGCTTGCTACCCAATCCACATGTGCAAGGATGTTCATTCCCTCTGTTTCCTTAGGTTGTGTAACTAAATTAGCCACATAGACTATGGGCACAGTAGAAACTTTTAGAAGATCTGACACCTCTTTTAGTAGGAGATTAGGGAGAACACTGGTAAAGAGGCTTCCGGGACCAAGCACTATAAGATCGGCAGCAATAATAGCCTTTTTAACTCCCTCAAGCGGAGAAGCGTTGGATGGCTCTATCCAAAGCTTTGCAAGCTTACTGCCGTTATCGGAAACATCAAGCTCTCCTTTTACTATATTGCCTTCCTTTGTTTCACCTATAAGTGTAACGGTCTCTGTTGTTACTGGAAGAACCTGCCCCCTTATGGCAAGCATTTTATTTAGTTCTTCCACTGCGCTCTGGAAGTCTCCCATCATTTCAGTCGTAGCAAGTAGAATCAAGTTACCAAGATTATGTCCTTTAAGCTCTCCCCTATCAAACCTGAAATTAAGCAGTCTGTTCAAAGAGCTATCATTTTCGGCAAGCGCTACAATACAGTTCCTGATGTCTCCCGGAGGGAGCATCCCCCATTCCTGCCTTAAACGCCCGGAGCTTCCACCTTCATCTGTGACAGCAACTACAGCGGTAATATTCCGGGTAAAACCTTTAAGCCCGGCAAGAAGAGTCGAAAGACCTGTCCCTCCTCCGATAGTAACTATTCTTGGTCCAAGGGAAAGCCTGTACTCAACAGCACTTGTCATAACTCCTAAGCGGCGTCCGGGAGATATTTTTTTATACCGTTTACTTCTTCCAGAAAATATGTAAAACGACACGGCAGATACTGTTATTAGCATTATAATCAATAAGACCGTAAAAAAGTTCAAACCAAATTCCCCTTGTCAATGTCCCTGTGGTCCAAGATTACGTTGTTTCCTATTTTTTTAAGATGAATTGCCAGCATCTCAGAAACTGCGACAGACCTGTGCCTGCCTCCCGTACAACCGATGGCTATGTGAATCTGCTTTTTACCTGTGCTGCTGTAGACTGAGGAAACATAATCGAGCAGACCTTCCGCTTTGCCTATAAAAGTATCGAGGCTTTCAAAGCTTCGAAGATATTTCTGCACCTCATAGTCTTTCCCAGAGAGAGAGTGGAGTTCGTCAACGTAATTAGGATTGGGCAAAAAACGGACATCAAGAACGTAGTCTGAATCCTGAGGTATTCCATATTTAAAGCCGAAAGAACTTAATATTATAGAAGTTTTATCTGATGTCATTCCCATGATTTCAAGAAGTTTTGATCTGAACTCGTTTGCTTTCAGTCCGGTTGTATCGATAACAATATCGGCGCTCTTACGTATCGAGCTAAGCTGTTTTCTCTCTAATGCAAGGCCGCCAAGTATAGTTGTGTTTTCAGAGAGAGGATGCCTTCTCCTCGTTGTTTCAAACCTTCTGACTAATGTCTCATCTGTAGCATCAACAAAAAGAATCTCAAGTTTTTCAACTTTTTCCTTTAGTTTTAGGACAACTTTTTCTAAGTCATTGAGCAGTTCTTCCCCCCTGACATCAACGACAGCTGCAACACCGTTGTTTATAGCAGATTGGTGATTTACTAAGACTTCAAGCAATTGAGGAAGAAGAGTTGGCGGAAGGTTATCTATGACATAAAATCCTAGGTCCTCAAACACATCGAGCGCGGACGATTTTCCTCCGCCGGACATTCCCGTAATTATTACACATCTTTGAATTTTGCTTGAGGTGCAAGAATCTTGCATATACTTAACCCCCTACTAATTATATTA
>JAAYEY010000083.1 GCA_012728505.1 Synergistaceae bacterium
CTTGGACTCGATCCAAAAATGTCACCATGGAGAGATACCCATGTAGAGGTCAGAGGCCCTGTTGTGCAAACTGTCCAACTCTCATTTGCTGAGGACTGGTATTGGGCTTCAAAAGAGGGTCTGCCTCAGTTGAATTGGTCACCAAAACAAGTTCCGGGAGGCACAGTTACTGCGCTGAGCCTTCCTACGGGACCCGCGGATAAATTTGAAACGGCCACGCTTTTCTTCCTTGATATGATTAACGGAGCCAAAAAGCGTTTCTGGGTGGCAAGCCCTTACTTTGTCCCAGATCAACAGATAGTTTCAGCTCTGCAGAATGCCTCTATGAAGGGGGTTGATGTGAGAGTACTGATACCAAGAAACCCGGACAACATTCTAGTCGGACTTTCCGCTTACTCATATCTTGAGGAAATGGAGAAAGCGGGAATCAAAGTCTACAAATACAACAAGGGTTTTATGCACCAAAAAGTCGCACTTGTAGATGACGATGCCGCTGCAATAGGAACTGCAAATTTTGATAACCGATCATTTCGACTAAATTTCGAAATAACTATGGTGCTGTGTGAGGAAAATTTTGTGAAGCAGGTCGAAAAAATGTTGATTGACGATTTTTCAAGAAGTACACAAGTAAGCGCAACCGAGTACACACAGGCTCCTTTCCTATTCCGCCTAGCTGTGAATGTCAGCCGTCTAATGGCACCTGTCCAGTAAATAATAACCCTCTTCTTTTCGTAGCAAATCGATCGAATCCTGTGTAAATGTCCCGATAATATACAGGGTGATATGAAAACATCCTCCAAATATCCCGTTTTAAGTTATATATGAAGAATATAGGCAAATCAAAAATAGTTGTTGTCTAATTTTGGAATTTCTGCAACAATGTCTCAGATTACTTCAAATGAAACAAAAGGAGAGAACCATATGCCTCAGACAGAAAAAACATTTCCGCGATGGATCCCGCTCTTAGGAGGACTTCTCGGCAGTACCACCTGCGGATTGCTTCTTTATGCTTTCAGCGTATTTATCCGCCCCCTCCAGGCACAGTTTGGATGGACCGTTCCAGAAGTTGCAATGGCCTATGCGCTTATATGTCTAATATTTGGCCTGATGACTTTTCCTGCCGGTCGCCTAAGCGACAAATACGGTTCAAGGAAAGTAGTTCTTGTGGGCGGAATCATCATGGCATTTGGCTTTTTCATGGTCTCGACCATAACCCCTCCCGATCCTGCTGTAATAGCTGCGGGCGGTGAGGCAGCTAGAGCCGCGGGTAAGACTCCTCTTTATCTTTTATACCTTTATTACGGAGTCATCGCAGGATTTGGAGGAGGATGTGTTTATTTACCTCCTATAGCGACCGCGCCGAAATGGTGGCCTGACAAAAGAGCGCTTGCCACAGGATTCACTGTTGTGGGACTTGGCCTTGGATCCTTTGTGATGGCTCCAATGGCGACAAGTATGATAAACCATTTCGGAAGTGCACTGCCCGTCTTCAAATATGTAGGAATAACGATGTTGATATTGGTAGTTATTGCCGCTTTGTGCCTAAAGGAACCGCCGAAAGGCTACAAGCCAAAAGGGTGGAGCGCACCTGTTCAACTTTCATCAGAAGGAATAGTCAAATGCTCTAGGGACTACACATACGAAGAGACAAAAAAGACAGCTCAGTTCTGGCTTCTTTGGATTGCCTATTTTTGTGGATCATTTGCGGGTCTCATGGTGATAGGTCTGATCGCCAAACATGGCATAGACGCAATGACGCTCGTCTACAGGGCGAAAGAGGGCCTTGATGCCGCCGCAATCATCCCGGAGGATGTTGCTAAGGGCATAGCGATGTCTGCCTCTCTTGCCCCCAGTACGCTTGCTGTATTCAATGCGGCCGTAAGAATTATGGTAGGACCGCTTGCTGACAAAATGGGCACAAAAAAAATATTTGTGGCTCTCTTTGTCCTTCAGACAGCGGCGATGCTGGTACTTTTCCCTGCCGGAAAATCAATGGCACTCCTTGCTTCCTGTGCAGGACTGATAGGGTGGAATTATGGAGCAATGTTCACGCTCTTCCCCGCTACGCTGCTCCAATATTACGGCCCAACAAACCAGGGTTCTAACTATGGTCTACTATTTACAGCATGGGGAGTAGCAGGTTTCTGTGGTCCCTTCTTCGGAGGTAAACTACAAGCAATGACCGGTTCCTTCTTTGTCCCATTCATAGTTTCCGCAGCAGTGCTAGCAGTAGCTGTCGCGATACTTGCTGCGCTGAAAGCGCCCGAGAAGATTCCAGCTTAGCTGGGAGAATTGGATCTTAAGGGTGGTCAAACAATCGTCAAACTATTGTCAAACAATGGTCAAACAATTGTTAGAGGCTGCGGCCCAAAGCAACTGTGGGGCATTGTTTCCTTAAACAACTGCTTCACTATCGCTTCACGCGACAGGTTTTAGTCGCAGTTTAACGTCGGTGGTTTACCGGCAGCTTCACCATGTATAATATGCCTCTCGCCTCCGTCTTCCCGGTATGGTCCTGAGCCGGGATCCAGGTCTGTTCTTTTTACCTGGATTAGATTCGCAAAAGATAGAAAACAAAAGGTCCCCCGGCTCAGACACACGCTGGAAGGACCTTTTTTCAAGATTCTTGGGTTTACGATATTATGAACTATTTCTCCGCGGCACGTTTCTCGCCGCAAATTCTCCGCCAGATGTTTTTACTGGCAAATTCCCCGTGGCACTATCCATGCCACAATTCCCAGTCTTTGTTTTTAATTAGTTTTTGATCGATTCATACCAATTGACTACCAACCGATTTGCCATCGACTCCCACGACGTTAAACGTCGCAGCTTCACGCGGCAGTTCCCCGCCGCAGTCCCCTAAACTATCAGTTTCCCTTTGCCGCCGGACATGCTGTCGAGCTGGTTCAAGACGTTTGCACCGGCAACTTGGATCTTGGGTTTCTGTGCGGCTTCTTCACGGGCATATTCCTGAAGTTTTTTCTCATAATCAGCCATCGATTTTTTGATTCCTTCGACGTCGCCCTTTATCCACTGAAGAATGCCGTCGCATATCGTCTGGTACATCTCGTCCTTAGGCTCTGTCTGGATGAC
>JAAYEY010000084.1 GCA_012728505.1 Synergistaceae bacterium
CTTGCCCTGAAAGCCTCAGCTGCCAGAATTTCTGCCTCTCTTATCACTCCGGTCGGATGGGTCAGGTTGTCGAGAGGTTTGCTTGAGTTGAGGTCCATAGATACGCACTTCTGACCAAAAGCGTCAGTTAGTGCCTTATGTCCCTTACCCTGTTTATGGCCGGGGACATCAAAAGATACTATTCTGTTTTCTATATACTGCTGCAGAGCGTCATAGATTGGAGTCTCATTTTGTCTATTCATAAATATTCATCCCGGTGTATATTTCTATCATCTCTCTGCGGAGACTGTTGGTTATTTCCAACCTCTCTTTGGGCGAGAATTCCTTAACATCGGTGTTGAAAAGATAATTCTGAAGATGAAGTTCCTTTATAAGCATCTTCGTGTGAAAAATATTTGCCTGGTATACATTTATGTCCTGGGCATCATATTTCTGCAGAGTTTTCTCATCTATGAAATCCTGTATCGAAGGAATTTTGTGATCGATGTAGCACTTGCGCCCGTCCATTTCCCGAGTAAAGCCCCTCACACGATAGTCTATCGTGATGATGTCCGAATCAAAGCTGCCGATCAGGTAATCTAGGACATTCAGCGGAGATATTTTGCCGCAAGTCGAGACGTCTATGTCCACTCGGAAACTGGATATAGCCTGGTTAGGGTGGAACTCGGGATAGGTGTGGACTGTCAGATGACTTTTATCCAGATGTCCGCATACAGTTTCACGCTTCGATAGGATATCAAGGCCACTGTTGCAGGAGAAATCAAGTGTATCCGGAGGCATGGGCATCTCGGAGATAAGAATGGTAACACTTGCTCCCTGCGGGTCGTAGTTTTGTTTAGATATGTTCAGAACGTGGGCACCAATCATGTCAGTAACATCGCAAAGTATCTTGGTAAGACGCTCTGCGTTGTACTGTTCGTCAATGTACTCTACATACTCGTTCTTTTCTTTCTCGGTTTTTGCGTAGCATACATCATAAATGTTGAAGCTTAACGTTTTTGTAAGGTTGTTAAAGCCATACAGTGCAATTTTTTCGGCCATTTCAGGCTCCTTTCTGAAAATGGCCTCCGCAGAGTGTTCATTCAAACAAGGGATATTTTTCAACCCCTATAAATTAAAAAACAACCACCCGCCTTCTCTGATAAAAGGGCAGGATAGTTGTACTTGATACATGATCTCTACTTTATTTGATTGATAATACTATACAAATATTGGTAGTTTTATTTGAGCCTATACAGTAATAAATACTTTTACTGCTCATGTCGACCATTCACAAGTACTCTAAACTTATGAACACAATTTCGCGGAGGTCTCCGCAACAAAAATTTGAGCTCAAGCTCATCAACACGATATCACAATCGTTAGTTCGGCATTTGACCCGGCTGTCCGTATGGCCATTTTAATAACTGTAAGATCCAGTTAGGTCCCGTTTAGAACAATGCTTGACTTAGTTTGTGATGATAGACTTAAATACCCTACCCTCCTTAAATGACCGCTATCACTAAGTGCTTTTTATCATAGAAAGCAGAAAGTTGCAAGCAATTTTGTGCAAGTCCGATGCAATTTCTAAAATATAATATATTTTCTTGTTGAGAATAGTCAACAAATCAAGATGTCTACGGCTTGTTCAACTATCTTTAGAAAGATGCCAGAGGTAGAGGGAGGCTACGGTGCCGTAAGGGGAGTAGCGCTTCCTATACTTATCAAATACTTCTCTCTCAAGGGTTTTTAAACCGTAAAGTGACATCATTCCTTTTCTAATTGCAAAATCTTTGTAGCTTACGACGTCCATCCTGCAGAGGGAAAAGATGAGGAACATCTCAGCCGTCCAGTCTCCTATGCCTTTTAAAGAGGTAAGCCTTGAAACCACTGTCTCGTCAGGCAGACCTGCAAGCCCTTCGATGTCTAGCTCTCCTGAAAGAACAGCATTGCTCAGACCTCTGATGTAAAGGGCCTTCCTCATAGATATCCCTACGGACTTGATCTCTTCGTCAGATACTTCCGCCAGTTTTCTAGCCGTGACTATTCCGAATTTACCAGAGAGCCTCATCCTGACAGTTACTGCAGCCTTATTGGATATTTGCTGCGTTGCAATATAACCTACAAGCGAGTCAAAAAGATCTTTACTCACTTCGCGTTCGAGATATCCTGTTCTTTCGATCAAACTTCCGAGCCTTTTGTCTTTTTTTGAGAGATAGGAAAGCTCGCCGGCTCCGTACTTAAGAATTGGCATATCTATTTTCCATGTCCAGCAAAAATTTCTTAATGTCGAGACCCCCGCCAAACCCAACGAGTTTTCCGTCAGACCCGATAACACGGTGGCACGGGATTACGATGGAGATGGGGTTTCTGTTGTTTGCCATGCCGACGGCTCTGAATCCTTTTGGGCATTCGACCGAACGGGCGATGTCTCCGTAGCTGCGGGTTTCTCCATACGGAATTTGTAGCAAGGCCTCCCAGCACCTCATCTGGAAATCTGTTCCAATTGGAGCGAGAGGCAGATCGAAAATTTTGCGGCTGCCCGAAAAATACTCCTGAAGCTGTCTGAACACCTCACGGTGCAGCTCTGTCTCTTCTATTTTGCTGTCAGACCTCGAAACTGAAGATTTTTCAAAATCTATATCTGTGATACGGCCCGACTCTACACCTATACCAAGTCTTCCTACACCCTCATAGGTATAAAAATAAAATGTTTTCAATTGTTTCTTGCCTCCTTTGGATCGTTCTTTTTCACAATGCTTAAAATTAAGCCGATTATCAGCTAAAATTATAACTGTTAAGGTTCATCACATAAAGGTTAAGGAGGCGTATTTATGAAGATATTTATTTCTGGTGCATCAGGCAACGTAGGAAAGACTCTTGTAAGAACTATGCAAGGACTCGACTGGGCAGAGCTTGTTGGTGGTTGGTGCAAGGAAGATGGGGAGGACCTCGGAACACTTGCGGGGATAGGTCCCATTGGAGTCAAAGGTACTAACGATCTTAAGGCAGGAATTGAAGCATCACGCCCCGATATCGTTATCGATTTCTCCGCCACACCGGTTCTTCCGGGGAATCTTAAAATTTATACGGAGAAAAAGCTTAATGCCGTAATAGGGACAACAGGCCTCACGGACGAAGATCTTGAACCCTTCATGAAAGAAGTCAAAGAAAAGGGCCTTCGTTGGTGCGTCATACCAAATTATGGTCTTGGAATAAGCCTTGTCAGCGAATTTATTAAGAAAGCAAGTCAGTATTATCCCTACATAAGCATCATTGACCGCCACTCTCCGGCAATGGCGAATGCACCGAGCGGTACAGCCGCAAGCCTTGCAAAGGCTTTTGGAAAGGACCAGGGCCCTGTAGAGAGCAAAGAAGTGTATCCCAAAGTTTTAGGGGCAACAATCTCCGGAGTACCTGTGTTTTCAGAGCGTCTGCCTTGGCCCGGTCAATATTCGGAGCATGAAGTGCTACTGGGCAGAAAAGACGAGATAATAAGGATTACAGTAGAAGATCACACAAGTGACATTTACATGGATGGAGTATTCCTGGCAGCAAAGAAGCTTCCGGAAATGGCGCCCGGAACATTTGCAAGAGAGCTGTCAGAGTTCATCGAGTCCAACTGACATGTATAAATGTCTCCTAATTCTTTTTAGTTAACTTCACTGGATAGATTTTCGGGGAAGAGTGAGCGGGGCTCGCTCGTATTAAGGTTATAATGACGAGAAAACAGCTGACTGAGGCTTTGAGAGAATAGCAAGAATACATTTGAAAAAACATCTGCCGACGTGAACTGTCGGCAGATGTTTTTTAGACGATGTGTTGTTATTTCTTAAGCATTTTCTGGACTTCAGCAGGTATTTTGCTTCCGTCTCCATATGAACTGGGGCCGACTATGTCCTGTCCCATTTCCTGGAATACTTTGAGTCCACCATTGGGGTCAAGTACGAATTTGACAAAATCCAATGCACCTTTGTTATTAGGTGCTGTCTTTGGGATAGTAAGCCCATAAACTATGGGCTCGCCCTTTACTTTCATTTTCGTGCCTGGCTCTTTACCGGAGAGTTCTATCGATACTGTAGAGTATTCTTTATCACGCGCAGGGTCCATAAGGTTGATTTCTGGTGGCAGCTGTACATAGTCAAGCTTGTGCTGTACTGCTACTGATTTGTATTCGAATGCATAGTCCATTGCTCCGCTTTCGACCATTGCTACAAGTTCGATGGCCTTCTGACGTACTGCTCTTTTTGGGTCTTTCATAGCGCGTTCATAGAGTCCTTTGTCGCCATAAAATTTCTCTGCCAGCTGGATAACCAGGAGGCTTCTATAACCACAAGGGTCTGCGTCAGGTTCTGAGTGTCCCCAATTGACATCGGGTCTCATCATGACCTTTGTCCAGTTCTTTGCATTTACTTCGTTGTTGTATTTTGATTTTGGACCGTACATGAGAACTATTGCATTGCTGGCAAATAAGGCGTTCCATTCTGCGCCAGCTGGGCGAAGGAGTTTCTCAATGACCAGATAGTCAGCTGAGAGGAATACGTCGCACGCTCCGCCAAGGTCGGTGATCTTGCGCGCAAGAGCATTGCTTCCACCTGATTCACGAAGTACATCCACGCCTGGGTTGGCTGCTTCATAAAGAGCCTCGATCTTAGCCATAGGCGCGGAAAGGCTACCCGCATGATAGACCATGATTTTTTCTGCAGCGAGGGCTCCGCTTGCAAAAGCTACTACCATTAGTACTGCTGAAAGAAGGACTAAAAACTTTTGAAGATTTCTTTTACCCTGCATAACAAATGCACCTCCGTTTTATTTTTGGTACTATTAAAAAATATGGACAGACTCCGGATCGAAGTTTATCCAACATTCTTCTCCTGCACGAATATTTTTCGAGACAAGATCAGAAGAGAGCACGTTTGCCGTGAGTCTTAAGCGGCTTTCTGTCTGGACTGTTACGTCAAAGACCATCCCTCTGGGGATGAGTGAAACTGCTTTGCCTCGAAAAGTGTTGAGTTTGGAAAGGGGACATGTTTTTGAAACGAGGATGTCCTCGGGGCGTATTCCTAGGAGTGCTTTTCTTTCAGGCCTCCCGTCTTTTATTTCTATTATTGCTGAATAATCAACAACAGATGCTCTGTTGCTGCAGATATCGCACTCTATTAGGTTTTTCATGCCAACAAATTCAGCTACGCGTCGGTTCGCAGGTTCCTTGAAAACAGTCCTGACATCGTCAGTCTGTTGTAACGTGCCATCAGTTATTACGGCAACTCGATTCCCAAGGGAAAGGACTTCTCCAAAATCATGAGTTACCATTATTATTGTCATTCCAGCCTTGTTTATCTCCGCAAGATAGTCACTCAGCTCTTCTCGGAAAGAAGGGTCGAGGGCAGAAAGAGGTTCGTCGAGTAAGAGTAGAGTTGGTTTAACTGCCAAGGCCCTTGCAAGAGATACTCTTTGTTGTTCTCCGCCTGAAAGTGTTTCGGGGGAACGGGCAAGTAGTGATTCAAGCCTAAAAAGACCAATCAGTTCGTTTACTCTTTTTTTGTCTGGTTTGTCAACGAAATTCAATCCCCATTCAATATTATGAAGCACTGACATGTGAGGAAAGAGAGCATAGTCCTGATAGACAAGGGCGACATTCCTCTTTTCGGGGGGAAGATCTGTTATGTCACGTCCCGCTACCGTTATTTTTCCCTGAACTAACGGCCTTAATCCGGCTATTGCCTCAAGCAGGATTGTTTTTCCTGCTCCACTCGGACCGACAACCATAAAAAATTCTCCGGGTTCCACTTTTAAGGAGAGTGAATTGAGCTGGAAGGTTCCGAGATTAATAGAAAGATCCTGAATTTCAATCATTGTTCATATCTTCCCTTCTCTTTCCTGCGGATACCAGTCTGAGAACAAGGAACATACCGAGGCAGACGATAATCAGTTGGACCGCTACCGGTGTTGAATATTTCAGCCCAAAGGTGGCGAATCGATCGTAGATAAGAGTTGGAGCGACCATTGGATGGTAGGCCATCATTACAACTGCTCCGAACTCACTGACACCTCTTGCCCAGCTCATGATTAGTCCGGAGACTATTCCTTTGCGGGCAAGCGGCAGAGATATTCTGAAAAAAACCTGTGGGAAAGATGCACCTAGTGTCCTGGCAGCTTTCTCTACCCGTGGAGAGACTCCGTAGAATCCATCACGTACCGCATCCACATAGAAGGGAATGGATACGAACATGCACGCCAAGATTATTCCAAGATGGCTGTTTACAGGTGAAAGTCCGATTTTTACCAGAAGCGACCCGAGGGGTGCTTTTGGTGAAAATGCCATAAGTACTGCTATGCCGGCAACTGTGTGCGGAATCATTATAGGGACGTCAATAATTGCTTCAAGAAATGCTTTGCCCCTGAAATCCTTCCTTGCAAGAAAATAGGCGAGTGGTGTACCGAAAAACGCTATTATGCCTGTTGACACAGCGGCAGTCCAGATGCTCCGCCAAATCGCACCTGTAACTTCGCGGTCTCGGGCTGAGGAAACAACTAAGTCCCAGTCTGCCCTTACGAATAATCCGACTAAGGGCCAAAGTATATAGATGACGAGGAAAGAACCCATAAGAAGCATGAAAATCGATTCTCTTGATGAACGGTGCATGGTTTGCCTCCATAAAAATAAACTGCCACCCCCATAGAAAAGGGGTGGCAGTAATAATCTGCAACCGTTCCTCCTTTTCAAATATGGGGGGCTTTTCCGTTTCCAAAAAAACCCGTCGGCCGGCTCCCATAGAAAGATTCTTTAGGGAGAGCGGCTCGGAGGATGCCCGATATAAAGGGCTCGTTGATGTTATCATTTTAAAGGATTTTGTCAAATTTTGGAAATAAATAATTATTTAATAGCAATGCCAACAATAAGCAAGTAGCACGATGTGGCCAGGAAGTATACCTGTATAATTAACTTCAAATTCTTATTGAGAAGGTGATCACATGCGCCGTTTGCTAATATTGGTTCTTATGCTTTTTTCTCTGATGATCCCCACTAGTGCCATGTCATCAAATGCTGTTGAATTCAGCGCGCGTTTTATAGAAAAGGATAACGACGAGGTGCAAAAGGGGAAAGTTTTTGTAGCGGCAAATATGTCGCGCTATGAGATAGAGGGAAGCGAAGAGATAATTGTTACGAGGTACGATAAAAAGGTTGTCTGGCTAATTTTCCCAAAACTTAGAAAATATGTCGAACAGCCATATCTTGGCGAACCTAAAAAGAATTATGAGGGGCCAGGTGAAATTGAGACAGGTGATCTCTCAAAAAAATTCATTGAGAATGACTTGGTGGACAGCTACAGGCTAAAGAAATTCCTTGTGACAGTAAAATATAACAAAGGGGAGAACGAAGACCAGTATTACGAATGGTACAGGGATAACTTCCCCGTTCCCGTTAAGACTCAGTCAATGGACGGCCGGACATCTTACGAATACGTGAACATTAAATTAGGCAGACCACCGCTCGAGATTTTTGCTCAACCGAAGGGGTATAAAAAGATAACTATCGAAGAACTGGCCGAGATCGAAGAGGGCAACGAGCAGCCCAAATAAGATGATAAAACAGAGGAGGGGTAGATACCCCTCCTCTGTTTGTATTTACTAATCTACCCAGTCTTAATCCGACAGGTTGGCTTTTCTCAGACCTGCAAGGTCTCCGCCCCTTCTTACCGCGATCATCTCAGCAAGAATAGAGACTGCAATCTCTTCCGGCGTCTCAGCTTTTATAGGAAGCCCGATAGGCTGATGTATCCGATCTAGGTGTTCCTGCGAGACTCCCCTTGCTAAAAGGGTCTTCCTGATTGATTCTATCTTGGAACGCGAGCCTATCATTCCGTAATAGGCACCAGGCATTTTGTCAGTTATAGCAACGGCCTCTGCGTCGAGAGAGTGACCTCGGGTCATAATAACCACATAGCTTCTGTCGTGCAGATCTATCCCATTGTTGTATATGTCATCTATCGGGCAAACCACAGACCGTGCACAGGGGATATTTTCTTTGTTTGCGAACTCTTTCCTTTCATCCCAGATCGTCACTCTGAATCCGACAAAAGCTCCTACCTCTGCGACAGCCTTCCCCACATGGCCTCCGCCAAAGATAACAAGTTCATCCTCTCTTCCTATCACTTCCATGTAAATGGTGGCTGCACCTCCGCAGAGCATTCCGTTCCTCTCTGTAAGGTCCTTCTTCCAGACAAGCATGCTCTCTCCTGAATTCAGGAGCTCTTTCGCCTTGTTTATCGCTTCAAATTCAATAAGTCCTCCGCCGATTGTGCCGCTGATACTTCCATCAATGCGCACCCACATAGATGCACCTTTGCTTCTGGGTGTAGATCCTGATTCTTCCGTAACGGTACATAGCACCCCGAACCCGCCGGCTTCAACTTCACTGTGTATCACATTTAGAATATCTCTGTCCATATTTATCCTCCTATACTAAAAAATCGACAAAAGATTAGAGGTAGAGAGCTCTTTTATCCGAAGATAAAACCTATCAGCTTCCGGCCGCGAATGAGCATGAGGGATAGTGACAGACTGGGCAATGCTCGCACATTCCACCCACACCCCAACGTCTCACAAGATCGCCCGGCTCTATTCCGGCAAATACAAAGGGCAGCAGCTTGTCCAGCGCTGTTCTCTCGTCAAAGGCCACGCAGGCAGGCGCGCCTATTACAGCTACATCCTCGCCATCGACAGGTGATTTTGCATATCCAAGCATCAACATCGCCCCGGGCAAGGAAGGGGATCCTTGAAAAGATATTTTCCTGCAGACTGAACGTATCGCTCCCGGAGTTCTATCGTCAGCGTCCACGCTCATTCCTCCGGTGCAGATTATCACCTTTGCGCCCTCATCAAGAAATTTATTTATGGCCTCTGCTATTTCTTCAAGCGAATCAGTACAGAATGTCTGGCCTATAACGCAGCCGCTGAGCCGGCTGAGTTTTTCATCAAGCTTTGGTCTGAAAGCATCTTGAACCCTTTTATCTACGATCTCTTTGCCTGTTGTTATAAGTCCCACTTTAAGATTCTTGAAGGGAAGAATGGAAAAGGGCCCGGTCCCCCTTACAGCAGCCACTGCACGTTCGACTCTGTAGTCCTCCATAACAAGCGGTCTTATGCGGAATCCTGCAACAGTCTGTCCTTTGAGGACCGGCCTGTGAGGGGCCAACGCAGAAAGGACCCAGTCGGGGTCCTGATTCACTCTGTTGACTGTTTCAGCAAGATACCAGAGTATGCCTGAGCTTGTTGCTACAAGATTACAGCGACCCTCTTCAGGAGGAGTCACCCGCAGATTCTCTCCGCAAAGGACCTCTGCAAGCTCTATCGCAGCGTCATCCTCATGTACTTCTCCCGGAGACATCTCCATTATAGAAAGGTTTTCCCTTCCCATATCTTTCAGGGTGGGAATATCATCTTCTGTTATGATCTGACCTTTTTTAAAACGGGCAGATTTCTTGTGATTCGCTGCATCTATTTGCGTAAGGTCATGAGCTAGCGGTTTTCCAATCGCTTCATCAAGAGATATGGTCGTTATTATCATTTTAATTTATCCTCCGTTTCAGTTTTGCATTCACTGCAACATCCATATACAACAAGCTGTTTTCCTTCAACAGACATTCCTTCAGTTACCTCTATTCGGGGAAGTCTCTGATTCGTCAGGCAAAACATTTTCCCACAGTGGAGACAAAGAAAATGGGGATGGTCCCCGGGACAGCCTTCCGAGTCAGGATCATGAGCACAAAAACGCCAAGCTCCATCAAGCCCTTGGACTTGGTGTGCTATGCCTGCATCTGTGAGGGTCTGCAGAGTTCTGTAGAGAGTGACCTTATCGAGGGGTTCCGTCAAAATGGAAGAAATCTCACTGTGTGAGAGAGGAGACCCTTTTTCAATCAGAAGTTGCAACACGACTTTTCTTTGATGCGTATTTCTCAGCTTTGCTGCGCTAAGCATTTTTTCAACATCCATAAAATCACCTCTCAAATCGACAAACGCAACTAGCTTGCATTCTAAAGTATTCCTCCTTTACCTGCAACTATTTTTTTGACTTTATCAGATTTTAAGTAGGGAGCATTAAATTCTTTCACAAAAAATGAAATTTATTTTAGTTTGTGTTACGGTTATCGACAATTTGTTTGTGTTGGCTCGTCGCCAAACATGGCTCATATATTAACTAAAAACCAAACTGAATGTTTGAATCGTAAATAAATGGATTTAGTATAATAAATAGCTTGTAATTTTTTAACATAAAAATAGTTGACATTTTTCCGATATGGCCGTATTATGTCGCCCATTACGTGCAGAGTCATATGCTCTGCACTATTAAGCCAAGGCTCCGAAAGGTGGGACAAAAATGAGAATAAACAGTTGGATACGAGACATATTTAGTCTGGTTATAGTTCTGGTTCTTCTTATTAGCAGTGGGTCCCCCGAGGCGGCCGACGCTTAAACGTCGTGTTACTTTCGGACCGGGACCCTTTGAGGGTTCCGGTCTTTTTTTTGTCTCTATTTCTGTGTACAGGAGGATATGACATGAAAAGCACTTTTACCATCCTATCTGAAGACAATCCCGGGGTACTTATGAGGATAGCGGGACTTGTTTACCGAAGGGGCTACAACATCGAGAGTCTTAGCGTAGGACATACGGATACTCCCGGAGTATCGAGATTCACCGTCGTTATTGAGGGTGAAGAGGGTGTGTACGACCAGATCAAAAAGCAGCTTCTTAAGCTCATAGAGGTTATTGATGTTATAAACCTTACAAAAGAGGGGCCTTTTGTCGAGCGCTGGCTGACTCTTGTAAAAGTCAGAGCCCCTATTAGCAATCGGGCCCATGTTCTACAGACAGCAGAAGTCTTCCGCTGCAGGGTGGTAGATTTGGGTACAGAGGCTGTGACGTTGGAAATAACTGGGGACAAAGGGAAGGTTAATGCTTGCTTGGAAGCCTTCAGGCCCTATGGAATAATTGAGACCGCCGGCTCCGGTCAGGTTGCGCTTTCACGTTCCGGTTTTGTTTTAGAACAGTTCGTTGAAACGAGCTTTGCAGAAAAAGAACAACTTTAATGAATGTTATCAGGTCGTCTTCTAACGACCTCAAACATGAATATATAACTATATTTTAAATGTCCAGCAGGACAGAAGGAGTGTTTTTGTAATGGCAAAAGTATATTACGACCGCGATGCAGATCTTAGTTTTCTTGATGGAAAGACGATAACGATAATTGGTTACGGAAGCCAGGGGCACGCACACGCCCAGAATCTCCGCGATAGCGGAGCTAAAGTGATCGTAGCTCTCCATGATGGGAGCAAATCAAAGGCTGTAGCGGAAAAAGATGGTTTCGAGGTCTGCACCGTTTCCGAGGCAACAAAAAAATCAGATGTTGTGATGTTCTTGATGCCGGATCATCTTCAGGCGTCGATATACAACAATGAAGTTCTGCCAAATCTCAAAAAGGACGCAAAACTTGCTTTCGCACATGGATTTGCCGTCCATTTTGGTCAGATAGTGCCTGAACCGGACCGCGATGTATTCATGGTAGCTCCAAAAGGACCTGGGCACATGGTGCGTCACATGTATAAAGAAGGAAAGGGAGTACCCTGCCTGATAGCGATCTATCAGGATGCGTCCGGCAAAGCAAAGGAGTTTGCTCTGGCCTACGCCTCCGGTCTTGGGGGAGGCAGGGCAGGTATTCTTGAGACAACTTTCCGTGAGGAGACAGAGACAGACCTCTTTGGAGAACAGGCAGTCCTTTGCGGAGGAGTAAGTGAACTCATGCAGGCCGGATATCAGACTCTCGTAGAAGCTGGTTACCAGCCGGAGATGGCATACTTTGAATGTATTAATGAACTAAAGTTGATCGTCGACATGGTTTTCGAGGGAGGACTCAGCTGGATGCGTTACTCGGTGAGCGATACTGCTAAATACGGCGATATGATAGCGGGCCCGCAAGTAATCGGCGAGGAATCGAGAAAGGTGATGAAGAAACTCCTTACTGAAATCCAGGATGGAACTTTTGCACGTGACTGGATACTTGAAAACCAGACAGGGCGTCCCCGCATGAAGAAATGGGCAAAGGCTGCTCAGGAAACTGACTGTGAATCGGTAGGAAAAGAGCTTCGCAAGATGATGCCCTGGATGGATCAGAAAGAAATACCTAAATTTTAAAAAATTGTATGAAGAAGCAGCGGGCTATAGCATTAACCGGGCGGCATGACGGTTAATCAGAAATATATCCTCATCAGCCCGCTTTTTGCTTCTCACGGCATATTCAGCCGATCCCACTACCTTTAAGGAGAGAACGACATGATCGATCACGTACGAATTTTTGACACAACACTCAGAGACGGAGAACAGGCTGCAAGGATAAACCTCAACAAGGGCGAGAAACTCCAGATTGCCCGTCAGCTTGCCAGACTCGGGGTTGATGTCATCGAGGCAGGTTTCCCCGCTTCGTCACAAGGCGACTTTGAATCCGTACAGGCAATAGCCCGTGAGATAAAAGGTCCGATAATAGCCGGACTTGCGAGAACCAGATTAGAGGATATAAAGAGCGCAGCAGAAGCAGTAAAAGATGCAGACCATCCTCGCATACACACGTTCATTGCCACCAGCCCTATCCACATGGAGTACAAACTTAAGCTGGACAAAGAGGGCGTTCTTGCAGAGGTCCGAAGCGGAGTTAGCCTCGCAAAGTCTTTCGTTGAGGACGTAGAGTTCTCTGCTGAAGACGCTAGCCGATCAGAGATCCCGTTTTTGATTGAAGTCTTCAAGACAGCTATCGAATGCGGCGCTACCACGCTTAATATTCCGGATACGGTAGGTTATGCCCAGCCTGATGAATTCTATTCTTTTGTAAAAGAGATCATCAGTGGTGTAAATGCGCCTGAGAATATAATCTGGTCAGTTCACTGCCACAACGACCTTGGACTTGCCGTAGCGAACTCATTGGCCGCAGTAAGAGCCGGAGCCAGGCAGGTTGAGTGTACGATTAACGGACTGGGAGAACGGGCAGGAAACGCTTCGATGGAAGAGATAGTTATGGCTTTGAACACAAGGCCTGACCAATATACTGTTAAAACTGCTGTCGATACGAC
>JAAYEY010000085.1 GCA_012728505.1 Synergistaceae bacterium
GACAATGCCGGTACAGAGTTTATCTCGATCATGTTTGAGATGAAAAACGAAAGTGATGAGACCTCGACCAAGAAGAAGAATGAGGACTTCTTCAAAGAACTTGACAAAGATCGTAATGAAAAAGGCTGTGAGTACGCGGTACTAGTGTCTTTGTTAGAACCAAACAATGAACTTTACAATGGCGGTATCGTTGATGTTTCTTACCGCTACCCCAAAATGTATGTCATCCGACCGCAGTTCCTCATCCCAATGATTACTTTGCTGCGTAATGCGGCCCAGAACTCGCTGAAATACAAGACTGAACTTGCTTTAGTGAAGGCGCAGAACATCGATATCGCTGATTTCGAGGGCGAGCTTGATAATTTCAAGAATGCTTTCGGCAAGAACTATGATCTTGCCTCAAAGCGGTTCCAAACAGCGATTGAAGAAATCGACAAGTCTATCGACCACCTGCAGAAGACGAAGGAAGCATTGCTGAGTACAGACCGCAATCTCCGCCTTGCCAACGACAAAGCACAGGATGTGACAATCAAGAAATTGACGCGCGGCAACCCGACAATGGCAGCAAAATTTGAAGAGCTTAAGAAATAGGACTCCGACTAGAAGCAGCCAGCATGGGGTCAGACCAACACAATTGACAAGATGTGTAGAACTTACAATCGCTTCACTATCGCTCACGCTGGACGTTTTTCCAGCAGTTTCACAATTGCTTCCCGCGGCTGTTTTTAGCCGCAGTATCGGGGTCAGACCTACACAATTGACAAATCCAGAAAATTTTTTAATCGTCTTCTTGTCCACTTGTTAATCAAAACTAGTGTTTGGTTCCGTTTTGTTGTGTAAACAATAAGTAAATTTACAAGTGTTTTAATTTTCTTATAATGATATATTCATGAAGTTCGGTAAGTATGTTCATTGTCTATTTCGTTTCTATTTTTGCTTATAAAAATGATCGGGGGGATAATCATGGAAAAGAAGTTTTTTGAAGCTGTTAAAATCAGAAGGTCTCATTACGGGTTGACAAAGGAAAAGATTGTTAGCGAAGAAAAGATATTGGAAATAGTAAAAGAAACTCTTACTCATACTCCTTCAGCCTTTAACTCGCAGAGCTCACGGATGGTAGTTCTTTTTGACGGAGAAAGTGACAAGCTTTGGGATATAGTAAAGGAAGAGCTGAGAAAGATAGTCTCTGAGAAAGCCTTCCCGAAGACAGAAAAGAAGATTGAGGAGTCTTTCAAGAGCGGATACGGAACAATCCTATTTTTCGAAGATATGGATGTTGTCGAGGGACTTCAGGAAAGATTCCCCCGTTACAAGGATAATTTCCCTGTATGGTCGGATCATTCTGCAGGAATGCACCAGTTCGTAGTGTGGACAGCCCTCTCTGCAGCAGGTCTTGGAGCATCGCTTCAGCATTATAACCCTGTAATCGACGAGGCCGTCAAGAAAGAATGGAACATCTCTGACAAATGGAAGTTATTGGCTCAGATGCCCTTCGGCAAACCTATTGATGTTCCTGAAGAAAAAGAAGTAATACCTTTGGAAAAAAGGATGAAAGTCTACATATAAAAACTTTAAAGTTGTGATAGGCTCTTATAAAACAGCAATTACGCTTTCACAGAAACGAGTGAGAGTTTGCTATGACGAAAGAGAGGCATCCGGTCTTACTCCGGTTGTGCCTTCTTTTTGTCTGTGATAAAATATTAGGGTTATTGTCAGGAAAAGGCAAAACCGAAAGGGGTAGTATAAATTGAAAACAGAGGTTGTTTCACAGGAAAAAAATATTATCGTTTTAAAAGCCCTGTACGATACCGAAGAGGTCGGACAGGCAATAGATAAAACGATTAAGGGTCTTTCTAAGAAAGCCGACATTAAAGGCTTCCGTAAAGGACACGTGCCACCCAAGACGATAGAGCTCTATTTCGGCATGAAGGGTATCTGTGCCGAAACACTGGAAAGAATAGTACCGGAAGCCATCGATAAGATGATCGAAGAGTATGAGCTCAGCCTTATAGCAGAACCTAATGTCGAGCCCTGTGAACTTAAGGAGAACGAAGAATTTACCCTTCAGGTGACCTTCGAAGTAACCCCTGAGGTCTCCCTTCCTGACATAGAAACGATTGATACTGTTAAAACCATATACGCCCCTACAGAAGAGATGAGAGACGAGAACATCTCCCGCCTGCTTGAGGCCAGCAGTGAGATTGTACCGACTTACGAAGAGAGAGAGATCACAAAGGATGATTTTGTTTCTGTAAAATACACCTCCTCCTTGGTAGATCAGGACGGTACCGCAAGTGAGATAGAAAAAGACCAGAAAACTGAGATCGATCTTGGACAAGGAAACATGAGGCCCGAGGTAATCGATTCTATCGTTGGTAAAAAACCTGGTGACACAGCAACAGTAGAATTCATAGTGGAAGAAGATTCTCAAAACAAGGAACTCGCTGGCAAAAAAACACGCTATGAACTAGAGATACTTGGAATAATGAAAAAAAGCACTCCTGAGCTGACTGACGAAACAGTTGTCGAGATTACTCAGTCGAAGCATAAGACTGTTGAAGAATTTAAGGAAGAAGTAATGAAACAGCTTAAAGCCGCCGCAGAGCAGCATAGTCTGGACAGCCTTAAGGATTCCGCCGTAGACAAACTCTGCAGTCTTTCAGTAGTCGAGCTTCCTGAAAGCCTTCTCGAAAAGCAGAAACAGGTAATGAGAGAAGACCAGGCGGCCCGAATCAAGAAAGATTCCGGCATGGAAATGGATGATTTTTTTGAAAAGAGCGGCATGGACAAGGAATCATATGAAAAGGAACTTGATGACGCTGTGAAGGTCATTGTTAAGAGAGCTCTCGTCCTTGAGGCCTTAGCTGACGCCAACGATATAGAGTGGACACCTGAGGAACTCAATGCCGAAATAACCCGACTAGCAATTAGTTCACGCATCGATCCTAAAAAACTTCATGATTACATATATGAGGACAGGAGCAGGCTGTTTGAACTTGCTGAGAAAATACGAAACCGTAAGACGGTAGATTTCCTCATCACAAAAGTAAAAGTCACTGAGCAGGAAGAGGATAAAGCCGAAGCTGAAAAGGAAGATAAAGCCGAAGCTGAAAAAGAAGTAAAAACCGAAACTGAAAAAGAAGACAAAGAAAATAAAGAATAGTGTCTTCCCAACAGTTTACTTTGAAAGGAGAGAACATAACTTGTCTTATTTAATTCCAATGGTAGTCGAACAATCCGGAAGAGGAGAACGTTCGTATGACATATACAGCAGGCTTTTAAAGGACAGGATAATATTCCTGGGGACCGCTATCGATGATGAGGTAGCAAATCTCATAGTTGCCCAGCTTCTTTTCCTTGAAAGTGAAGACCCAGAAAAGGAAGTTTTTATTTACATCAACAGCCCCGGGGGAGTAGTTTCCGCTGGTTTGGCCATATATGACACGATGCAGTATATTAAATCACCTGTATCTACGATATGCACAGGCCAGGCGGCAAGCATGGCTGCTGTCCTTCTGGCAGCGGGTTCAGATGGGAAGAGAATTGCGCTCCCGAATTCACGCGTAATGATACACCAGCCAATGGGCGGAACAAGGGGACAGGTCTCAGATATCCAAATACACGCAAAGGAAATTCTAAAGGTCAGAGAGAGGTTAAACGAAATACTTGCAAAGCACACAAAACAACCTCTGACTACTATTGAAACAGATACGGACAGAGATTTTTTCATGTCGGCAGAAGAAGCGGTTAAGTACGGAATAGTTGACAAAATAATTGAAAAGCGCTGAGCTTTATAAAAATTTCAGGGGATTCCTTCTGGGATCCCCTGATTCAAATCTCAAGAGAAGCTCTTGCTGTAATAAATATGAGAGCACAATTTGACAGAGGTGCATGATATTGTACGATAAAACCAACAATAACAAGGAAAATAATAACCGTAGAAAGCTTAAATGCTCATTCTGCGGCAAGACTCAGGACGAGGTGGCAAAGCTTATAGCCGGTCCTGCAAATACATTTATCTGCTCAGACTGTATCCAGCTCTGCAACGTGATACTTAGGGATGATAAAGACATGCCATCCTTCATCAACGATACCGCTAGTAAGAAGAAGCCGGATTATACTTCCGTTCCGGTGCTGGATAAACTTCTAAGGCCGAGGGAGATCAAGAACTTCTTGGACCAGTATGTTATTGGCCAGGATCACGCAAAGAAGGTCCTCTCTGTTGCCGTATACAACCATTATCAGCGTATAACCAACCTATCAAGCGAGGATGATGAGGTTGAACTGCCAAAGAGCAATGTCCTGCTTGTCGGTCCCACAGGAAGCGGCAAAACTCTGCTTGCGCAGACGCTGGCTAAGATGCTTAATGTTCCTTTTGCCATGACAGACGCTACCACTCTAACTGAAGCCGGTTATGTCGGCGAAGATGTCGAAAACATTCTACTCCGACTTCTGCAGGCTGCCGATTATGATATTCCTGCAGCCGAGCGGGGGATTATTTACATTGATGAGATAGACAAAATCTCGCGCAAGTCAGAGGCTGTCTCAATTACACGAGATGTGTCAGGCGAAGGAGTACAGCAAGCACTGCTTAAAATAATAGAAGGCACTATCGCCAATATCCCGCCAAAGGGCGGCAGGAAACATCCCAGCCAAGAAATGATACCGATGGACACGAGCAACATCCTATTTATTTGCGGAGGTGCTTTTGACGGATTGGAAAAGATTATAGCCAAACGAAGCAATGAGAAATCACTTGGCTTTGGCGGGGATTTATCTAAAAACCTGAATCAAAAGTTATCTTACGAGCTTCTAAAGCAGCTGCAGCCAGATGACCTGCGTACCTTTGGCTTTATCCCCGAATTTATTGGGAGGCTGCCTGTACTTGTAGCTCTTGAAGCTCTAACAAAAGAAGCCCTCGTAAGAATACTTCTTGAACCTAAAAACGCGCCACTAAAGCAGTATAAGAAGCTTTTCTCCTTGGAGGACATAGAACTCGTTTTCACTGATGATGCCGTCTCCATGATCGCGGAAAAAGGAGAGAAACTGAATACAGGAGCAAGGGGTCTGAGGACAGTCCTTGAGTCTCTTATGCTGGACATGCAGTATGAGCTTCCCGAGAAAACAACCGGGATCAAAAAGCTCGTTGTTACAAAAGAAGTTGTAAGCGGTAAGAAAAAACCGATCCCGTCTGTAAAAGACGAGAAAGAAGCAATTTAATGCTTGTTCATCCTGTTGTACCTGTAAGGGACATGGTTATCCCCCCTGGTGTCATAGCTCCGCTCTTTGTTGGCAGGCCTCGTTCAGCTCGTGCTCTTGAAGAGGCTAATATAAAGGGACACCTGGTCTTTATAACAGCTCAAAAGAATTCTTTGACAGACAACCCCGAACCTGAAGATCTAAACAAGATAGGTACCCTCTGCAAAGTCCTACAGATAGTGCGCATGCCCGACGGAACCATTAAGGCAGTGCTTGAGGGAGGCTGGAGATGCAAGGTACTCCACTTCATTTCAGGAGATAGTTTCCTTGAGGCAGAAATAGAGAAGATTCCATCGACAAACACAGCCCATACTAACCAGACAGAGGCCCTTCGCAGAGCTGTGCTTTCTGAGTTTGAATCATATGTAAAATTAAACCTTAAAATCCCTGACGAAGTAATTCATTCAGCTGAAAACATAGCTAACATTGATCTTTTTGCCGACTTGGTCGCTTCATACACCCTTTTGAAGCATGATGACAAGCAAAAATTACTGGAAACATCAGACCTTATCGAACGTCTTCGCAGTTTGCTCGCCATATTAATGAGAGAAAACGAATTTCTCAAGATGGAGCATGATATACAGGAAAAAGTAAGAGGCGAGATGGATAAGGGACAGAAGCAATATTACCTTAGAGAACAACTTAAAATCATCCAGCAAGAATTGGGGGATGACAGCCCATTTTCTGAAATTGAAGAGCTTCGTTCGAAAGCTGCTGCCGCTGAGATGCCGGAAGAAGCCAAAGAGAAGGTCATGCGCGAGCTTGACCGCTATTCCCGGATGGCCCCAATCTCACCGGAAGCAACTGTTTCAAGGACTTACATAGAATGGCTGCTGGATATCCCATGGAACATCTCATCTGAGGACCACCTTAACCTGAAAGATGCGCGCAAGATCCTAGATAGGGACCATTATGGTCTTGATGAGGTCAAAGAGCGCATGCTCGAGTTTTTAGCGGTAAGAAGTCTCGCCGCAGAGAACATGAGGGCTCAGGTGCTCTGCTTTATCGGGCCACCGGGAGTCGGAAAGACCTCTTTAGGCAAGTCCATAGCCAGAACAATGGGCAAAAAATTTGTTAGTATGTCTCTAGGCGGAATGCGTGATGAGGCTGAGATACGAGGCCACAGAAGGACCTACGTTGGAGCGCTACCCGGAAGAATAATACAGAAAATTAAAGCTGCGGGTACGAATAATCCCGTGCTTTTGATGGATGAGATAGACAAGATAGGCAATGATTTTAGGGGTGACCCTGCAGCAGCTCTCCTCGAAGTCCTTGATCCGGAGCAGAACTGCAACTTCACAGACAATTTCCTTGAGATATCCTTTGACCTCAGCAAGGTCATGTTTATTACAACAGCAAACAGCACATCAACAATACCCAAGCCTCTTCTTGACAGGATGGAAATCATATCACTGCCGGGTTACTTAGCCGAAGAAAAGGTAAAGATTGCCAAAAAACATCTGTTGCCAAGGATACTTAAAGAACACGGACTTACGAAGAAAAATATGACTGTCCCAGATGCTACTATAAATAATATCATCACAGCTTATACGATGGAAGCTGGGGTAAGAAATCTTGACAGGCAGCTTTCTAAAGTCGCAAGAAAGGTCGCAACTGAGATTGCAAGCGGCCTAACACCAAGTGAGACAAAGAAACCGATCAAAATTACCAAAGAGCTGATGAAAAAGATGTTGGGCGCTCCCAAGCTGCATACTACAAGGATACCCAAAGAAGACCCTACAGGGACAGCCCTCGGGCTTGCCTGGACCGAGGCAGGAGGAGCAGTCATCCTCATAGAATCAGCGATAATGGAAGGTAACGGAACTGTCTCCTATACGGGAAATCTTGGGGATATTATGCAAGAATCTGCTCAGACTGCACTGGCATATTTAAGGTCGAACGCAGCCACTTTTGGACTTGAAAACTTTGAATGGAAGAAGAAAGACATACACATACATGTCCCCGAAGGAGCGGTACCAAAGGATGGGCCTTCCGCTGGAATCACACTTGCTTTGTCACTCTGTTCAGCTCTTACGGGCAGAAAGGTAGACGCATCCTATGCAATGACCGGAGAGATGACCCTTCACGGAGATGTATTGCCAATCGGTGGAGTCAGAGAAAAGATTCTTGCTGCCAAGAGACTTGGTATCAAAAAATTAATACTGCCCGAAGACAACAAGCCGGATGTCGAAGAACTCGGTGAATGGATGAAATCAGGCATGACGCTAAATTATGTTTCTAAAATAACCAGCGTATTCCAAATGGCGCTGAAGCAGGGAAAATAAGATGGCATCATGGAAATCAGAACTATACTGCACTGCTTTTACCAAGCAGCAACTACCTCCACCAGAGAGCAATGAGGTAGTTTTTGTCGGACGTTCAAACGTCGGAAAATCCACCCTTATAAACGCGCTTCTTGGAAGAAAGATAGCCAAAGTAAGCTCAAAGCCCGGCAAGACCAGAAGTATAAACTTCTATAAAGTCTCTGCAGAGGAAGATAATTTCACACTAGTGGACTTACCCGGTTATGGATATGCTGCCAGAGGAATGAGCGAACGCAAAACATGGTGGAGACTTATAGAGGATTATTTCAGTTCAGAAAGACCAATCAGCTTTGTCATACACCTTATGGATTTCAGGCACGGTCCTCTTGCTAATGATAATGAACTGACAGCTTGGCTTGATGGAATTGATATGCAAAGACTTGTCGTTTTTACAAAAGGAGATAAAATATCTCCCGGGAAAACAAAAGGTATCTATCAACAATACGTCAGAGCTGACCTTGAATCAATACTTCCTCCCTTTATAACTTCAGGTACCAATGACAGAGAGATGGAAATTTTGAGAAAAGGTATAAGAGACATTATCAAAGAGATCGAAAAAGTGAACCAGGCAAAGGCAAAAAAATGAAATTGCCTGTAATCCCAATCAACCGGAACGGCCGGCTCGTAGGGATAGGCTAAAAGATCTGGATAATGCCACCAGGCATATCCAACGAGGAGGAAAATGGATGGATTCCGAGAAAACCGTATTAGGCAAGGGATATGAACCAGCACCGATAGAAGATAAATGGTATATGAGATGGATAGATGAAGGGCTTTTCAAAGCTGACCCATCTTCTTCAAAACCGCCATACTCAATAGTTATCCCACCGCCTAACGTAACCGGTTCCTTGCATGTAGGCCATGCACTGGACAACACTCTGCAGGATATACTTTGCAGGACTAAGAGGATGCAGGGTTACGAGGTGCTTTGGCTTCCCGGGACAGACCATGCAGGTATCGCTACACAGAACGTTGTGGAACGCTCTCTTGCAGCTAAAGGAATCTCGCGCCACGATTTGGGACGCGAAGAGTTTGTTTCTAAAGTATGGGAATGGAAAGAAGAGTACGGGAGCACGATCATCAACCAACTAAAAAAACTGGGTGCTTCATGTGACTGGGACAGAGAACGCTTCACTATGGATGAGGGCCTCTCTGTTGCTGTGCGCAAGATATTTGTAGACCTCTACAAGAAAGACCTCATCTACAGAGGCAAATACCTTATCAACTGGTGCCCACGGTGCCACACAGCGCTATCTGACCTTGAGGTTGAACATGAGGAAAAAGATGGCAAGTTCTATGAGGTTGCCTACAAGTTTGCAGATGGAGACGGCTGCCTTAAAGTAATGACGACCCGTCCCGAAACAATCCTTGGCGATACAGCTATAGCTGTACACCCAAGAGATGAAAAGAACCGCGAACTTGTGGGAAGAAAAGTGATAGTTCCAATTGCAGGCAGAGTTATACCCGTTATTGAAGACATAATGGTAGACCCGGAATTTGGATCAGGCTGTGTAAAAATTACACCTGCTCACGATCCTAATGACTTCCTTGTCGGTCAGCGACATGGACTTGAACAGATACAGGTCATCGATGACAACGGTATTATGTGCGGCGAAGAATCAGGTAAATATATCGGCATGGATCGCTTCGATGCGAGAAAAGCCATTGTTGAGGATTTAAAAAACGACGGCTCTCTCATAAATACCGAAGACATAAAACATTCTGTAGGTGAGTGCTACCGTTGCCATACCGTTATCGAACCATATCTTTCCGAGCAGTGGTTCGTCAGGGCCAAACCCCTTGCGGACGCAGGAGTTGCTTCGGTCAAAGCCGGAGATATTCGTTTCGTTCCCGACCAGTGGACTAACGTCTATTATCAGTGGATGGAAAACATCAGAGACTGGTGCATATCAAGACAGCTCTGGTGGGGGCACAGGATACCTGCCTGGTACTGCGATAAGTGCGGAGAGATTATAGTTGATACAGATGCACCGAAATCATGCCCAAAGTGCGGAAATTCCGAACTGAGACAGGATGAGGACGTACTTGATACGTGGTTCTCAAGTGCCCTGTGGCCTTTCTCAACTATGGGATGGCCCGAAGAGACAGAGCTGCTTAAGAAATTCTATCCCACCTCTGTGCTCGTAACAGGATTTGACATAATATTTTTCTGGGTTGCGCGAATGATAATGTTAGGGCTTGAAGGCATGGACGGAAAAGTTCCTTTCCACGATGTCTACATCCACGCCCTTGTACGCGATGAAAAAGGCCAGAAGATGAGCAAGTCTAAGGGCAATGTAATCGACCCTCTGACGATAGTTGAGGAATACGGTGCGGATGCGCTCAGATTTACTATGGCGGCGCTTACCGTTCAAGGACGTGACATTTTCCTTTCAACAGAAAGGATAGCTACCTACAGACTTTTCATGAACAAACTGTGGAACGCCAGCCGGTTTGCTCTAATGAACCTTGAAGACGCGGAACCGGGAATGAAATGGGACGACAATGAGCTTGAGCTCCACGATAAGTGGATTTTGAACAGAATATCACAGGTTTCTGTGGAGATGACACGCCTTATCGACGGTTATTTCTTTGGAGAAGCAGCTAAACTTATGTATGATTTTGTCTGGGGAGAACTTTGCGATTGGTATCTCGAACTTTCTAAGCCAGCTCTTCGAGGCGATGGGGGAGAGGCCAAAAGAAAGTCTACCCAAGCGATTCTTCTTGCAGTATTTGAAGATGTGCTAAAGCTCCTGCATCCCTTTATTCCTTTTGTAACTGATGAACTGTGGCAGGCTTTTCCCTTTAGCAACGGAATAATAGAACGAACTGAATGGCCGGGACCAAGGCTTGAAAAGACAGATGAGAATGTCATAAAAGATATGGACCTAGTCCGTGAGGTTATCAGATCTATAAGAAACTTGAGAGCTGAAGCGCATATTGCTCCTTCGCAGCTGATACCGAGAGCCGTACTCTCGGTACATCACGATGAAAAACTGGCACTGCTAAAATCATCCGAGTCTCAGATAAAACTTCTCGCTAAAGTCGAAAAGCTAGAGATAATGGAAAAGGGTGCAGAGAAGCCTCAAAAGAGCCTCGCGTCTGTTCTGGACGATGTTCAGATTTACCTTCCGGTAGGAGATCTTCTTGATGTCGAGAGTGAGATTCAACGCCTTAAAAACGACCTGTCTAAGATAGAGACGGATATTGAAAAGAGCAAGGGAAAGCTTGCCAATAGTCAATTTGTTGAGAGGGCCCCTAAAGAAATCATAATTAAAGAAGAGACCTCCCTTTGTGACAACGAGGCAAAAAAAGAGAGAATCAAAGAGAACCTTTCAAGCCTTAACGACTGATAATGAAGGATATCGAGAAATTCCACGATATAGAGTCAAAACTTCAAAGTCTGGCGAGCCCGGGAATAATACCCGGACTTGCCAGACTTTCGCATTTGCTCATGCTTCTAGGAAACCCAGAAAGAAAGTTTAAAGCTGTACATGTTGTAGGTACGAACGGCAAGGGGTCAACAGCATCTACACTATCTTCTATTTTGAATAAATCGGGCTACAAGTCTGCCCTCTATACAAGCCCTCATTTAGTCTCTTTTGCCGAAAGGCTAACCATCGATGAAGAAGAGATTTCTTTTGAAAAATGGGAAGAATCTTTAAAACTAATTGAAAAAAAGATTGAGTCATCCGAACGGCTGAAGGCTCAGCCCCCAACCTATTTTGAACTGACCACAGCCGCCGCTTTTATGATAATTGCTGAAGCGAGAGTAGACATAGCTGTGATCGAAGCCGGCCTTGGCGGCAGACTCGATGCTACAAATATTCTTTCAAATGTTGTCCTGACTCTTATAACCCCATTAGCCATAGATCACGCGGAATACCTTGGGAATACCCTTGCCTCCATAGCGAAAGAGAAATTCGCCGTCATGAGGCCTGGCACGCCTGCTATATTTTCTGGAGGAGAAGAGGACATCGAGAGTCTTTTCTTTGACACGGCATTTAAAAAAAATACTAATGCTCAGTTGTTACGCAGGCTCTGCAGCTACGGGACGATAGAAGTATCTTTGACTGGGACGGATTTTTATATCGAGACAGAGTGTCTTCGCTCCGATTATCATACGCCCCTAATAGGATCCTACCAGACGGATAATGCAGTTCTGGCAATTGCCGCAGCATGTGAACTGAAAACATCTTCTCTAACCAAATTCGAAAAGATTACTTTCCAAACCCTCTACAAGGGAGTTGTTTCGGTAAGATGGCCCGGAAGGTTTGAAATTTTAAAAAAAGATCCACTTCTTATCATTGATGGGGCTCATAATCCTCACGCACTTAAAAGGCTAGCTGAGAATACTGCATCAATCTTACGAGATAGGCCCTTTAATTTGGTAGTTGCAATGATGAAAGACAAAGACGTATTAAAGAGCCTTGATATAATTAAAGGTATGAGAACAAAGCTTTACTGCACCCAGATACCCGGAATGGACCGAAGCCTTGCTTCAAAAGAACTTTTAGAAATGGCCCAAGATAAAGGTATCGTCTGCGCAGGGGAGTGGGAAGACCCTAACAGGGCTGTTAAAGAGAGCCTTGCTTCCGATTGTGATACCATATGCTGCGGGAGCCTCTATCTCAGTGGATATGTAAAGGAGCATTTTGATGCAAATAAAGGGATTTAAGTACATAGACGAAAATGGACAAAAAGAGCTCCAGCTGGTAATGCCCAAAGAACTTGAAACTCTCTTTAAGGCAACGATTTACTGTAAGGGCGACATTATGGACATTTCCGAAGGCAATCCGGAGAAAACATGGCACTTAATGTCTTCTAATTTTAATAACATTCACTTAGTCGCTCCTCACCAGGTACACGGAACCAAAGTAATCCCCTCAACATCACAATATGCGCTGCCGTTAAGACCAAAGGCTGACGGGGTATTGATTACCTCCTCGTCAGATTCTATGGCAAGTCTAAGGTTCGCTGACTGCGCACCGGTAGTTCTGGCTTCTGTAGCTCCTGAACCATGGATGATGCTACTTCATTCAGGCTTCGTGGGAACAGTGAAAAACATTTCAGGGAAATCGCTTGCCACTTTTTCAAAAAAAGGATCAGCTTTAAAGGGTGAGAGGGTATGGGCCTGGATAGGTCCATGTATATGTAAAGACTGTTATTCAAGGAAAATCGACGACCCATCCACTCAAAATGCATTGAAAGTTTACTCTCCGGAAAATTACTATGATAAAAATGGGATGGTCTATTTTGACATCAGGGGAGAAATAAAAAGACAGTTAATGCGTTGCGGCCTGCCTTGTGATAATATCTATGAGGTCGATGGTTGCACATACTGCAATAGCGGCTCATATTACTCTTATCGCGCCGGTGATGAAAGAGCAAGAATGTTTCTTCTAGGAGGAAATACCACAAAAGCGGCACATTAGGTGAGAATTATAGCAGGTAATAGAATCGAATTTTTAGACGTGAGGTGAACGTAGAATGGACAACATAAAAGTCGGGGTCATCGGCGTTGGACATCTAGGAATGCATCATGCCAGAGTTTACACTGAAATCCTTGGAGCCCAGCTTGTCGGAGCTGTCGACATAAACGAAGAAAGAGCTCATGCAGTTTGCGAACCACTCGGAGTAGCAGCATACAATGGAATAGAGTCCTTCATAAAACATACTCGTCCTGACGCACTTAGCATAGTTGTCCCCACCTGCCAACACTTCGAAATAGCAAAGATAGCAATGGAAAACGGCATACACGTTCTCATAGAAAAACCTGTCACCTCAAGTGTAGACGAAGCAGAACAACTTCTCAAACTAGCAGTTAAGAAGGATCTTATACTGCAGGTAGGACACATAGAGAGGTTCAACAGCGCAGTACAACATGTCAGAGAATTCATCAAAGATCCTTATTTTATTCAGACCCACAGAATGGGACCTTTTACACCAAGGATAAGTGACGTAGGAGTCGTGCTTGATCTCATGATTCATGACGTCGATATAATTTTGTCATTGATAAATTCTGAACTGGTATCCATTTCGGCAATAGGAAGATGCATCAGGACCGACCATGAGGATATTGCTTCCGCACAACTGACCTTCGCTAATGGAGCGATGGCTCAAATACTTGTAAGCAGAGTCTCTGAAAAGAGGATACGCCAAATGGAGATCACAGAGGCTGAAAGATACATCACAGTCAATTATGAATCACAGGATATTTCTGTCCAGCGCTGCGTAAGGCAGAGCGGCGGAAACCTTGTTGAAGTAATGGAACACCCTGTTTTCCCCAAGACCGAACCTCTCAAGATGGAGCTCCAACACTTTGTCTCATGTGTAAGAGAGGGACGACAGCCAATGGTCGGAATCAAAGACGGCAAAAGGGCCCTCGAAGTATGCGTCGCCGTTCTTAGACAGATACACGAAGAAAAAAGTGCAGCAGGCTCACTGCTTTCTGCAATATAACTAAATAACAAATGACATTCCGTCCAATAAGAGCTATCATCTAGAGAGGAGATATTCCTCTCTTTTTTTGTTGAATCATCCCTAAGTGAAAGGATGTATTGCGTTTGATAGATTTTATCAAAAGTATTCCACCTGTAAACCTCCAGGCGCTTGTGGCGCTTGCTCTTTTCGGGGCAACGCTGCTTATCGCCCGGATGGTGGTTAATATCCAATCAGGGAAATGGCCGGGAGGCCCGATGTTCGTCTTATACCTAAGAGTCCTGCTTGGATTTCTTTTTGCCAGTTCTATCGGCTTGGGCTTTTACTGTTTTGCTGGAATAGACATTCTTTTTAATAAATAGTAAGGAGAGTTGATTCATGGAAAAGCTTCTGAGTAACGCGTTTAAAGGGGACCCAAGATCCATTGGCCGCCTTATAAGTCTTGTTGAGGCCGATACCCCTAAGGCAAAAGAAATTATGAAGCAGATCTACCCCCGAACAGGTAATGCAAAAGTAATCGGCATAACAGGAAGTCCGGGAGCAGGAAAAAGTACCTTCGTAGACAGATTGATAGAACAGTTTCAGAAAGAGAACAAAAAAATTGGAGTAATAGCGATTGACCCTTCAAGCCCTTTTACCGGAGGAGCTATCCTGGGAGACAGGCTTCGTATGCAAGGCCACGCCCTAGACAAAGATGTGTTTATAAGAAGCATGGGCTCTAGAGGCCATCTCGGTGGGGTAAGCCGCTCTACACACGAAGCAGCGTTAATACTTGACGCCTGTGGTTTTGATATTGTTCTAATCGAAACTGTCGGTGTTGGGCAATCTGAGGTAGATATAATCAAAATAGCTGACAGTGTCTGTCTCGTTCTCGTCCCCGGAATGGGAGACGATGTCCAGATAATGAAGGCAGGTATAATGGAAATTGCCGATACCTTTGTTATAAACAAGGCGGACAAAGAGGGAGCCGACAAGGTTGCAGCTGACGTACAGGTAATGCTCAAGATGCTCAAGGAAAAAGACTGGATACCACCAGTAACCCTTGTATCGTCCAGAAATAACACCGGTGTGGATGAAGTTAAAAATACACTCAATAACCACTGGAACTACCTTCACACTTCTAATGAAGGCAAAAAGAGACGTTTTAGCCAGCTAGAGATGGAAGTCGAGGCAGTACTTAGGGGCGAGATATCAATAATGACAGAAAAATTATGGAAAAAACGCAAACAAGATGGAGTTGTTGAGGATCTGGCTGCCAGAAAGACCGATCCTTACACATTGGCCGGAGAGATAATTTCAGAAATAATTAAATAATTTTTGCATCAAAATGTAAAACAAATTAAACCTTACTCTCGGGAGGAACACACATGAAAATTGCACTGGGCGCTGACCATGCGGGCTACATACTTAAGGAAGAGATAAAGGAACATCTTATTTCCGCCGGACATGAGGTTGCAGATTGCGGGACTTCTTCTGCAGATCTCAGCGTAGATTATCCTGATTGCGGATTCAGTGCTGCAGAGACCGTTGCCAACCATAAAGCAGATTTGGGAATTCTCTTCTGTGGAACCGGAATAGGGATGAGCATCGTTGCAAACAAAGTCACAGGTATCAGGGCTGCTCTGTGTCATGACCATTTCACTGCGACGATGAGCCGCAGGCATAACAATGCAAATGTGCTGGTAATTGGAAGCAGAGTAACAGGCTCAGGTCTTGCAAAGGAAATTGTCGACACCTGGCTTAACGAAGAGTTTGAGGGCGGACGACACGCCTTCCGCGTAGACAAGATAACCGCTTATGAAAAAAAACATTCATCAGAAGCAGATCTTGCCGTATGTTCATCAAATTCCGCGGGAGGAAGAACTGTCGTAATTGAACATCCGTTGGTCAGACACAAGCTTGGTCTCATGAGGGACAAAAACACTTCGTCAAAGGATTTCAGGGATCTCGTGCAAGAAGTAGCAGGTCTTATGGTGTACGAAGTTACCAGACACCTCTCTCTTGAAGAGATCGAAATTGAGACTCCTGTGTCCAATACCAAAGTATTCACCCTATCGGGTAAGAAGTTGGCTATTGTGCCGGTACTCCGAGCTGGTTTGGGCATGGTTGAAGGTATCCTCAAGCTAATCCCGAACGCCAAGGTCGGTCACATAGGACTTTACAGGGATCCTGAAACGTTATTGCCTGTAGATTACTATTGTAAACTGCCCAAAGACATTTCTGAAAGAGATATTTTCGTTGTAGATCCTATGCTTGCTACAGGTGGTTCAGCCGCGGCAGCAGTAGCGCATATAAAAGGATACGGGGGCAAAAGGATTTCACTTGTTTCCCTTCTCTCAGCTCCTGAAGGCATCGCTAGATTTCATAAAGAGCATCCCGACGTTGACATTTACACTGCAGCGGTCGACAGCCATCTTAACGAGCATGGCTACATTGTCCCTGGACTCGGAGATGCAGGAGACAGACTCTTCGGTACTAAGTAGATTATGAGAAATTAGAGCTGATATTGTGTTTTCAATATATCTGTTTACCCTAGTAACTTTTTTGTGGGGACTTATCGCTACACCTGTATCGATTGGTCTTGCACAAAAGTTCAGACTCCTGGATATCCCTGGAGGCAGAAAGAAACACCAAAGCATCATGCCTCGAGGCGCGGGTATTGTTCTATGGAGCGGCTATTTGCTCTGGGCACTTTTTGTAGGCAACCCCGGAGTTGAGGTACCTTTTATAGCTACAGGAGCTACTATCGTATTCATTGTAGGATATATGGATGACATGCATCCGCTCCCGCCTCTATTGAGGCTCTTTTTTCATCTTGCTGCAGCAGCCTGGGTATCATATCCATTGCCTGTTCCACTATGGCAACGGGTGTTGATCATTTTCTGGATAACGGGGACCACAAATGCCTATAATCTTATAGACGGCATGGATGGTTTGTGTTTAACCGTTACACTTATTACCTCAATTATTGCTCTTTTTATAGGAAACGCTTATGTCTGGATGCCGCTCGCAGGGTTGGTTTTCGGAGTGTTGCTCTGGAACTTTCCTCAGCCTAAGACTTTTCTCGGAGACGGAGGAAGCACTCTTCTTGGATATGTATGCTCGTCTCACCTTGCATGGAGCATTTTCCCTGACCTATTCGGGAAGGGATTTTTTAGTATTGCTTTGGTCCTTTTCTTTATTGGTGGGGTTCCTGTTATAGATACTCTTGTTGCTATGACAAGACGTATCCTGACAAAAAAATCGCCTTTTTCTCCCGATAGGGGACACGCGCATCATAAGCTTCTTGATAATCATTTTTCAAAAATGCAGACGCTGTTCATCCTCGGAGGCGCGCATCTGGTCCTCGTACTTATAGGATTGCGCCTACTAGGAATTAAAATATTATAAGGACTGCCGCGAAGGCGGCGGCGTGAAGCGGCGATTTTATCGCCGTGAAGCAATAGTGAAGCAGTAGTTAGGGACTGCCGCGAAGGCGGCGGCGTGAAGCGGCGATTTTATCGCCGTGAAGCAATAGTGAAGCAGTAGTGAAGCGGTTGTAAAAGACTGTGGTACCAAGCAACTGCAATGAATTAGACCCTAAACAATTGCTTCACTATCGCTTCACGCGACATGTTTTTGGTCGCAGCTTCACGCCAGATTTTCCACCTGGCAGCTTCACGCGGCATATCCACGACGCAGTTCTTAACAATTGCTTCACTATCGCTTCACGCGACATGTTTTACGTTGCAGCTTCACGCGGCTGGTCCTTGCCGCAGTCTTTAACAACAGGTGAGAAAGTTAATTATAATATAAGTTTTTTCTGTTAAAATCGTAAGCTTGACACCAACCAGCAAAAGAACTTATTTAGGAGGATATATTTATGAGCCGTAAAACTGTGGTCTGTGTTGTTGGTACCCGTCCTGAGGCTATCAAGATGGCACCCGTTGTGCTCGCCCTGCGCAGCCAAAATTATTTCGATGTCAAGGTATTGGCAACCGGACAGCATTCAACAATGCTTGATCAGGCACTTGCCCATTTTAAAATTACAGCAGACGTAAACCTCCATATTATGAAGGAAAAACAGTCTCTCGACCATATAACATCTTCTGTGCTGACAGGGGCCGGAGAGTATTTCGACAAGATAAAACCGGACGCTATTCTAGTGCACGGAGATACCACGACTACATTCGCTTCTGCTCTCGCAGGATTTGGTCGCAAGATACCTGTCGGACATGTAGAAGCGGGTCTTAGAAGTGGAAATATGTATCTTCCATTCCCTGAAGAAATGAACAGAGTCCTTACTGACAGGATTACTACGTGGGCCTTCGCTCCTACCGAACTTGCAAAGGAAAACCTTCTGAGAGAAGGAACTTCCGAAGATATGATCCACGTTACGGGAAACACTGTCATAGATGCACTTTTTTACACTGTCAAAAGCAAATCAAAAAATTCATGCAGCGAACTTTCAAGACTTCCTGAAGATGCTCCATTCCTCCTTGTAACCGCGCATAGGAGAGAATCGTTGGGCAAACCTCTTGAAGATATATGTTCAGCCCTTACGATGCTTCTTGATGCCCATCCAGAGCTTTGGATGGTAGTACCTATGCACAAAAATCCATTGGTCAGAGAGACAATGAGAAAACATCTCGAAACGAGAGAAAAAGTATTACTTTGCGACCCCTTGGATTATCCTGATTTTGTATGGGCAATGAACGCATCAAAATTTATACTTAGCGACAGCGGGGGAGTGCAAGAAGAGGCTTCGGCCATAAAGAAACCTGTTCTCATCCTTAGAGACGTTACAGAACGTCCAGAGGCGGTCGAAAAAGGAAGCGGAATTCTTGTGGGTTTAGACAAGGAAAAGATTTTTTCTAACGCTATGGGACTTCTCGAAAACAAAAATCTCATCACAGAGATAGAAAACAAGTGCAATTTCCAGCCTTTTGGAGATGGAACGGCATCAATTAAGATAGCTGAAGCATTAAAAGGATATTTTGAAAAACATTAGAAAATTTTTTACAGCAGTCTGGACTGGGGTGACTTGTTTTGGAGAATAAAATGATTATCAGGGGAGGAACCTCTCTTTGCGGTATGGTAGATGTTCAGGGAGCTAAGAACGCTGCCCTGCCGGTTATGGCCGCCTCAATCCTTCTAAAAGGGAAGAAGCTCACACTAAAAAGGGTACCTGACCTTTATGACATACATACTATGTCTGATCTGCTCAGACATATAGGTATAACTGTAAAATTTAAAAATAACTTTATGGAAATTGATGTCCCCGATGAACTAAACTGGGACGCTCCTGCAGAATTGGTACGAAAAATGAGGGCTTCATCGCTAGTTTTAGGGCCGTTATTAGCAAGATGCGGCAAAGCAATCCTTCCGCTCCCCGGAGGATGTGTCCTCGGGAGCAGACCTATAGATTTTCACTTAAAAGGCCTTACCAAAATGGGAGCAGAGATAGATCTTAACCGTGGATCAGTTTACGCGAGCGCGGGCAAACTTAAAGGCGAGAGGATAATACTGGACTACCCGTCGGTAGGAGCTACGGAAAACCTCATGATGGCAGCTGCTCTCGCACATGGAGTCACATTTATTGAAAACGCAGCACTAGAACCTGAAATTGTAAACCTTGCAAACGTGCTTAGGCTTATGGGCATACCTGTCAAAGGTGACGGTACACCGACAATAAGAATAACAGGCGTTCCGGAGGCAAATTCAGCAGAGGCTGAGGTTATACCTGACAGGATAGAGGCAGCAACATACCTAATCGCAGGAATAATAACAAAAGGCTCTGTGACAGTAAGAGGAATAGATTCGGGCCTTATTGACGCTATTCTCCTTAAGCTTGAAGAGGCAGGAGCATCTATAGAAATTATGCTTGACGAGGTAACAGCCAAGTGTGCAGGTCCCCTGAACGGCGTACCTGTAAAGACAATGCCTTACCCGGGATTCCCTACAGACAGCCAACCCCAGTTGATGGCAGCGCTTTCGCTGGCTTTGGGGACGAGCGTTATAAATGAAAGTGTTTTTGATTCAAGGCTACTTCATATAAACGAGTTCAAAAAAATGGGAGCAAAGATAGAGCTCCAGGATTCGACCGCAATTGTTACAGGTGTAAGCAAGCTTATCGGAACTGAAGTTCGTGCATCCAACTTAAGAGCTGGGGCTGCATTGATTATTATGGGGCTTGCAGCAGAGGGTGAGACTGTCGTGAACGACCTTTGTCATGTATGGAGAGGGTATGAAGGGCTACCGGAGAAACTGAGATCGCTTGGGGCAAACATAGAGCTTTTGGACTAGTTTTCGAGAGGACGATTAAATGTATGATATCAACGCTCAGCAGATAGAAGATAAACTTGCACAGGTCACCACCTATGCCTTTGTAGGTGCTGCCGGGACGGGTAAGAGTCAGAGAGCCCAGTCAGTAGCAGCACTTGTCGACGCTGATTATATTATCGACGACGGTCTTCTTATTTCCAAGGGAAGCATTGTTTGCGGCAAAAGTGCTAAGTCGGAGAGAAACCAGATAAGCGCTATTAAAAGGGCTATTTTCGAATTTGATGACCACAGGAAAGAAGTTATGGATTTTTTTGCAAAGGCCGCGCCCTGTTCTCTCATGATAATAGGCACATCGGACGACATGATTATTAAGATTATTAAGAAACTTAAACTTCCTCTTCCTGAAAAGGTGATAAGGATAGAAGACATAGCAGCGCCCGAGGAGATAAGCAAGGCCCGAAGGGAACGTTTCACAAAAGGAAAACATGTTATACCTGTCTCCCATGTCCTGGTAAGGAAGAATTTTGCAGGCAAACTTGTAGGACAGCTTAGAGTTTTCTGGAAGTCAAATGACATCCATGAAGGAGAAAAAACCATAGTAAGACCGCCTTTCAGTTTTTACGGAGAGGTACATATAGAACCTCGAGCGATTGAGGATCTGGTAACATTTATAGCAGGAAGAACATCCCAAGTTGCTAAAGTCGTCGAGGTTAGCGTGAGCCCTGAAAGCGAAGAGAGCCTGTCAATAACTACAAAAATTGCTGCAAACTTAGGTGAAAAGAATTTATTGGAGCTTGCTACGTTGATCAAAGAAAGAACAGCTGTCAGCGTCAGGTATTTTACAGGACTCAATGTCAAAGATGTCAATGTGATAATTACGGAGGTACTTATATAATGGAAAAAATAAAGAGAATTCCGGATCTTTCCGTCGATGAAAAAGAAAGCGCACGAAAGATACTCTGGGAAAAGGCTAAAGAAACAGCGCTATCGTGCAAAGGATGCTCTCTTTCGGCAACCAGAGCGAATGTAGTATTTGGTGATGGTAACGAGCACAGTAAACTTCTATTTATAGGAGAGGGTCCCGGTGCAGATGAAGATGCTCAGGGGCTGCCTTTTGTAGGAAGGGCAGGGAAACTTCTGACCCAGATACTTACAGCCGGTGGTATAGATAGGAAAGATGTCTATCTTACCAATATCGTAAAATGCCGGCCATCTGACAACAGGGTACCAACACCAGAGGAAATGATAATGTGCGACCAGCATCTCCAGACACAAATTATGCTGATAGATCCAGCCTTGATAGTTTTACTGGGAAATACGCCCACAAAATGGATACTGAAGAGCAGTGAGGGCATAACAAAAATTAGAGGAAAATGGTTTGAGTGGCGCGGAACAGCAGTGATGCCCATGTTCCATCCAAGTTATCTTTTGAGAAACGCCTCTTCAAAAGAGGGATCTCCGAAACACCTAACATGGATAGACATCCAAGAGGTCAAAAGCACATGGGATATTGTCAAAGAGACCGGTAATATCGATCACATCAAATTTGGTTAGGTATAAATGGAAGGCAAAAAATTAAACCATATAGGAATAGTAATGGATGGGAACGGTCGCTGGGCAAAGTCCAAGGGACTCCCTAGAATAATGGGTCACAGAGAAGGCGTAAAAGCTGTCGAAAGAACCTTAATAGCAGCAAAAGAGCTAGGAATACCCTGTGTATCACTTTACGCCTTTTCAACAGAAAACTGGAAAAGACCAAAGACAGAAGTCCTCGGACTGATGGGTCTTCTCAAATATTACCTCAGAATAAAAGTGGAAGAGCTCAACAAAGAAAATGCCAGGATAAGATTTGCGGGAAGCCTTTCAGGTCTTTCTGTCGACATACAGGAAATACTTAAAGATGCAGAAGAGAAAACTAAAAATAATGATGCATTACAACTCATAGTTTGTCTCAACTACGGAGGAAGGCAAGAGATCCTCGATGCGGTAAACAAAATGGTTGAAAAAGGCATTCCTGTGCCGGTTACAGAAGAAATTTTCCGACAGCATCTCTACCTGCCCGATGTCCCGGACCCAGATTTGCTTATCAGAACAAGCGGAGAACTGAGGATGAGCAATTTCTGGCTATGGCAGGGGAGTTACAGCGAATACTATTTTACTGACAAATATTGGCCCGACTTCGGCAAACCGGATCTGGAGATGGCAATTGCCGATTACTACAGGAGGGAAAGACGCTATGGAAAAGCCTGATAATTTTCTGTCATCAGTACCCGATCTGCCCCAAAGAGCTTTCAGCGGTATCTTTATCGTATTAATAATACTCGGAGGGATAATCCAAGGGGGTCTCGTTTGGAATGCTGTCGTCTTCGTGGCCGCAATGCTATCTCTTTGGGAATTCTATAAGCTTTTATCCACAAAACACAATATTTCACCATGGCTCATAATGCTTTCAGGGGCATTCATTCTAATCGGAGCTTCTTCTGAGATGAGCCTTACCGCCATACTCTGCTCGATTTCAGCTATCGTCTTCATTGCTCTTTTTCTGGAAATCGTGCGCAGACAGGTTCACGCTGAGAGCTCCGCACTTGAAAACATGGGAGCCACTATTGTCGGAATTGCATATGTCATACTTCCTTGGTCCTTTTTGATCCTCATACGCTCAAGACAACTTGGATCTCTCTTCTTGATCACACTTTTCCTATGTACATGGAGCTGCGACGTAGCAGCATATATCGTAGGGAGCCGCCTAGGAAGAAATCTAATGTGCGAAAAAATAAGCGCTAAAAAGACCTGGGAAGGATTTTTCGGAGGAGCTGCCGCAAGTCTCTTCTGCGGAGGCCTTTTGGCCTTGATATTTTCATTCCCTCCGCTCCCTCTTGTTCTGATGGGCCTTCTTTGCGGTGTTGCAGGACAGCTTGGCGACCTCGGAGAATCAGTGCTTAAGAGAGAAGCAGGAGTTAAGGACACAGGCTCTCTGATACCGGGACACGGAGGGCTCTTAGACAGGTTTGACAGTATTCTTGTAAACGGTACCCTCGCCTTTGTTATTTTCGAACTGATAGGTTGACAAAGTGAAAGATTATCCCCGGATTAGAATAGCAGTAGTAGGAGCAACGGGTAGTGTTGGTGGGGCAGTTTTAGATATCTGCAGAAGGTTTCCGGAACACTTTGAAGTGGTTGCTTTGGCTGCCAAGAGCAATAAAAAGAAACTATTGCAGCTTGCATCGATATATAAAGCTAAAACGCTTTGTCTCACTGAACCTCTCTGTGGCGATTTCAAAGAAGAGGGCAAAAAGTGTCTAATAGGTGTTGACGCTCTTTCCGAAATAGCATCTGATTCCGATATAGATCATATTGTCTTCGCTTCATCCGGAGTAACTGCCATCAAAGCGCTCCAAACGGCACTCAAAGTGGGCAAGGATGTATCACTGGCAAACAAAGAAAGCATTGTTGTAGCGGGGCCATGGGTCATGCCCTTGGTAAAACAAAAAGACCAGCTCAGACCTATAGACAGTGAGCACAGTGCTATATGGCAGTGTCTGAGACAAGACCCTGATAGAGAGATATCAAAGATATGGCTTACTGCATCAGGCGGTCCTTTCATAGACTACTCAAAAGAAATGCTTGAAAAAGTGACTCCTAAAGACGCACTTTCGCACCCTGTCTGGAAAATGGGACCAAAAATCACAGTCGACAGCGCGACCCTGATGAACAAAGGCATTGAATGTATCGAGGCAATGCAGCTTTTTGACCTTCCGGCCAATAAAGTAAGTGCCGTAATACATCCCAAATCTCAGATACATGGTGCAGTCCTTTTTATTGATGGCACGATAAAGATGCTCCTTTCGCAGGCAGATATGCGTCTCCCTGCCGCAGCTGCCCTTGCTTGGCCTGAAAGGCTGGACCTGATTTCTTCTGGCCTAGATCCAATAGAGCCTCATAAATGGGATCTCCAATTTAAAGAAATTAATGTCTCCCTTTTTCCCTGTTTTGCTATTGCCTGCAAAGCCGGCGAAATGGGAGGAGCTTACCCGCCCCTGCTTGTGGGTGCTGATGAAGCGGCAGTAAAATCTTTTATAGATGGTATAATCCCTTTTACAGCTATCCCACAGGTAATAGAGGAGACTCTTGCTCAATCGGTTTCAGCTTCTCCCTCAACCCTTGATGAAGCTATAGAATTAGTCAGCACAGGAGAAAAAATTGCGACGCAACTGTGTTCAAATTGGAGGCACTGCTCTTGATAAGCATCATTTCTTTTCTTATAGTAATTTCTATATGTGTAATATCACACGAAGGCGGACACTATCTTGCAGCCCGCTGGAGGAATGTTCTCATACATGAATTTTCATTTGGTATGGGACCAGCTCTTTGGAGCAGAAATAAAGGCGAAACCCTTTGGTCCGTCAGAGCCCTCCCTATTGGTGGATATGTCAAACTAGAGGGTGAGGACTCATCGGAAGATGAGATGAAGCCCGAAAACTATGATCCTTCAAGATCTCTTTCAGCAAAAAAACCATGGGAAAGACTTGTTATACTGGCTGCAGGAGCCTCAGTGAACTTAATACTGGCGTGGCTCCTCACTGCCGCCTTACTTACAGGCTACGGAGTCCTAGATCTCGAAAAACCGCTTATCGGGAAAGTCATGGAAGAAACACCGGCCTATTCTGCCGGTATAGAACCGGGAGATGTTATTAAATCGATAAATGGAAAAAAACTTAGTAAATGGTCCGACATCAGGGATACTTTGCAGAATAAAGATATAACCAGCAATCAATTTCGCGTTACCCTAGAAAGAGGATCACAAACTCTCAATTTGGATATAAATATACCATCCGACCCAACACATGGAGGACGGCTATTAGGTGTACAGCCGGGAAGAGTTACATATCCTCTACATACAGCACTTCAAAAAGGCCTAGGCTATTCATGGGAAATGGGAATAGAGATTCTAAAGGGTCTGTGGATGGTTGTTACCAGAAAGGTCCAGTCTGACGTAGTCGGGCCTGTAGGTATAGCAGTAATGGCGGGAGACGCATTTAAACAGGGAATATGGTCCTTTATAGCCTTCCTCGGAATCATCAACCTGCATCTGGGTCTTCTTAACCTTCTGCCTTTCCCTGCATTAGACGGAGGAAGGATAATATTTATATTAGCTGAAATCATCACAGGGAAAAAGGTCCCGGAAAAATGGGAAGCTCTGATTCACTACGGTGGATTCATAATACTGATCTCGCTTATAATCCTAGTAACAGGAAAAGATATAATCAGACTTTTAATTAAATAGTCGGGCGGGCGATAATAATGGGCAGCAGAAAAGAAGTTATTATCCAGGGCTTATCGATTGGCGGAAACTCTCCTGTTCGAATCGAAAGCATGATAAAAACACCTCTTACAGACATTGAAGCATGTGCGGCAGAGTGTGAAGCGTTGGCAAAAGAGGGGTGCGAACTTATAAGAGTTTCACTTCCCGAGCTTGCTCTGGCAAAAAACATGAAAGAACTCAATTCAAGATCTCCCATACCAATCATGGCCGATATACATTTTAACCACAAGCTTGCTCTGGCAGCATTGGACTCTGGGTGCAGCTCTATAAGGATAAATCCAGGCAACATGAGCGACAAAAGTGGAACAGTTGAAGTCATTAAGCTCGCCAAGGAAATAGGAGCTGTAATCAGGATAGGTGCCAACGGAGGATCAATCAGCAACTCGCAACTTGAACATACCGGTGGCGACAGAGCTACTGCTCTCGCTTACGCTGTTGAGCAACAACTTATAATCCTGAACGAATGCTCTTTTGAAGATATTATTATCTCAGCAAAATCCAGTTCAGTTCGAGAAACTATAAAAGCCAACTCTATCCTTGCGCAAAAATACCCATTTCCTATTCATATTGGCATCACAGAGGCCGGTTTTGGAACTGCCGGTATCATAAAAGGAACAGCAGGTATTTCATTGATGCTTGCCCAAGGGATAGGAGACACTGTCCGGGTGAGTCTCACCGGACCATCTGTAGACGAAGTCAAGGTCGGATATCAGATCCTTGGCGCTTTGGAAAAAAGAAGGCGCGGATACAATCTGATAAGTTGCCCGACCTGCGGTCGTAAAAGAATTGATGTCTTTAAACTTGTGCATGAGGTAACATCTCTTTTGCCCAGCGATATAAAAGATGGTATAACCATTGCCGTTATGGGGTGCGAAGTCAACGGGCCCAAAGAAGCAGCATCAGCTGACCTTGGCATAGCAGGAACTCCTGATGGCTTTGTAATGTTCAGCCGTGGTAAACCTGTATGTAACGATACTCTTAATAATCTAAAGGAACGCCTGCTAATTGAAATTGAGAGATTCAGAAAGACTCCCTCGTAAATATTGGGCTGATCATTTAAAAAAAGATTGAACTTTTCGATGCGCTAAGTTTATTTTTTTTGTGATATAATTTTTATGCCAACAATTCATTCGTTCGAACTATTCAAATTTCAAATTACATATTAATCTATAACACCATCAACTCTAAACTTTATTAAGTTGTCTACTTACACGACTTTTTATTCATAAGTATATGGAGGTGTAATGATGATTAAAGATAAACCATTTTGTGTATTATCCGAAACCGGACCATTAAAACAGGTAATGCTTCATCGTCCGGGAAATGAACTTAACCGACTTACCATCAGCAATATGGGCGACCTTCTCTTTGATGATCTTATCTGGCTCGAACAAGCTCAACGTGAGCATGACGAATTTGCCGATATCCTCCGACGAGAGGGATGCGAGGTTTTATATTTTAATGACTGTTTAGCAAAAGTTATTGAAGACAAAGTAGTAAGAGAATCATTAATTAAATCCGTTTTTATGCTTGAATGTATCGACCGTCATCTTTCCGAAGGACTTACTGAAATTTTTATGGATATGCCCTCAGAAAAACTTGCCTCTCACCTGATAAGCGGTTACAGCAAAAAAGAAGCCTCTTCCTTATTTAAATCATCCTTAAGCCTCATATCGAAAGTTGAAAACGGTGGAGATTTCGTAATTCATCCCATCCCGAACCTATATTTCCAGAGAGACCCTGCTGTTACTGTCGGGTGCGGTATTGTTATCGGACAAATGACATATGACGTTCGCAGAAGAGAACCTCTATACTGGAAATATATTACTAACTACCACCCGAGATTCAAAGGGATGGAGATTATATTTGGGGACTCCCCA
>JAAYEY010000086.1 GCA_012728505.1 Synergistaceae bacterium
GAAATAGATTTTCTTATAGCAGTAGCGCTAGAAAACCCTGCAAGCTCTTTTTCGTGGTAACAGGACCCAAGCCTCATGACGGGCACTGGGGAGATGTCATATTGTTTTTGCTTTATCCTTAGCATGTAAGATAGGGCTAGTGAGTTATTTGAACCTTTTAATTTTTCAACGGTCCCAGGTATAATATGGTCAAGGGCAATCGCTCTTGATTCAACAAAAGAAAAGCCTTTATCTAGTTTTTCTTTTAAACAAAACTTGAAAGGTTCCGGTTCTTCGATTAGAATATCTAAGATTTTGTCCATTTGCCAGTCAGGGGATTCTAGTCCGAAAGAGATGTTTGTAACTATCCCTGTCATTGCTAGGATATCGACTGCAGCGTTTGCGAATACTCCTGCGCTGTGAGCTGAAAAGACGAGAGGAAGTTCAAGAACAAGATCAGCGCCGCATTTTAGCGCGGCCCTAGTTCTATCCCACTTTGAAACAAGTGCAGGTTCTCCTCTTTGGACAAAATTCGATGAGAGCACAACCACTATACCGTCGGCGTTTGAGAGCGAACGGGCTTTTTGCATGTGGTACTGATGACCCAGATGTAGCGGGTTATATTCGGCAACTATCCCTGTTATGGGAGTATGCATAAATTAAATCACCGTCCCCTTTAGGGTAAGAATACCACAAAGAGACGGAGATAATAAGAATAGGGGAGGCAAACTGATTCCAATGAAAATTTTAGTTCTTAACTGCGGCAGTTCTTCTTTTAAGTATCAGCTTATAGACATGGATGGGGAAGTAGTCCTTGCAAAGGGGCTTGTAGAGCGCATAGGAATAGAAGGCTCAAAAATCAAGCATACCAAGACTGGAAAAGATCCGGTTTCGCGTGAAGTTGATTTTCCAAACCATACGGTTGCAATAAAATATGTCCTTGATATGCTTATCGACCCCGAATATGGTGTTATCAAAAATCTAAGCGAACTTTCAGCTGCCGGGCACAGAATGGTCCACGGCGGAGAGAAATTCACTTCCTCTGTTTTGGTTACTCCTGAAGTTATTTCGGCGATAGAACAAGTTATTCATCTCGCGCCCCTACATAACCCTGCCAACCTTCAGGGCGTTTGTGCTCTTATGGAAGTACTCCCCGGAACACCGAACGTTGTTGTTTTTGACACGGCGTTTCATCAGACTATGCCTCCCAAAGCCTTCACTTACGGTATTCCTTACTGCTACTACGAAGAAGACGGGATACGCCGCTATGGTTTTCACGGCACCAGCCACTACTATGTAGCCAACAGAGCGGCTGAGATCATTGGCAAACCTATCGAAGAGCTTAAGATTGTGACATGTCACCTTGGAAACGGAAGTTCTATCACTGCTGTCGACGGAGGTAAATCGGTTGACACAACCCTTGGTTATGGAACGGCCGGAGGAGTTATTATGGGGACACGCAGCGGAAGTCTCGATCCCGCAGTAATGCTCTTCCTGATGGAAAAGCACGGTGATGTTAAGACGGTCAGCGATATAGTGCATAAGAGGAGTGGACTCCAAGGAATCTCGGGAGTTTCAAGCGACCTTCGTGACGTAGAAGAAGCTGCAGAAAAAGGTAATGAGCGCGCTCAGCTTGCTCAGGACATGCTTGTTTACCATGTTAAAAAATATATCGGATCTTATGCCGCAGCAATGGGTGGGATAGACGCGCTCGTATTTACAGCAGGTATAGGAGAAAATGGAGTTTCATTCCGTGAAAAAGTTTGTGAAGGGCTTGAGTTTATGGGAATAAAGACAGATGCCCAGAAGAACAAGGTCCGAGGTAAAGAAGTTATCTTCAGCACTCCAGATTCTAAAGTTACGGTAATGGTAGTTCCAACAGATGAAGAAATGGTAATCGCAAGGGATACTAAACGCTGCTGCGAGGCAGTAAAATAGAATAAGTATGGCTGATTCTATCAAGGTTGCGCCCAATAGTTGGCATCACAGACTTATCCTCCCAGCAATACCGAAGGATAGTACGCCTTTTACCGAGAATTTTTCAGTTACATCTGAAAAAAAGATTAATTATTGGGACCAGCTATATTCTCTGACGACACCGCTTGAAGTTGGAGTAGAGGCTTACAGGGCTGAGGGCAAAATAATAGCAATCATATCAGTTTCCGGAAGCGTTACGGTACCATGTTCAAGATGTCTTGAACCGGCAGGGGTTGCAATTAAGGGAGAATTAAGGTATCTTTTCTCTCTGGACAAAAAAGAGGAAAAAGAAGCTGAGCCGGGCTGTGAGGCAGACGGAGATGAAGATCTCATAATCCTTGATTCGTGGGAGGACGAGATTGACTTGGGACCGTTGGTGTGGGAAGTAATGATAACACTCTTGCCGGCAGCGTATCTCTGTTCCGAAGACTGCAGGGGGCTTTGCCCAAAATGTGGAGTTAACCTTAACAGTTCATCCTGTACATGCGCAGATGAAGAGGGAGACCCCCGCTTTGAAGTACTTAAATCTTTAGTGCAAAAAAAAGAGGAAGACAACTGACTGCAAAAAAAGCAAAATAGTGATAGAATTGCAAAGGCAATATTTTTGCCCAAGATTTAAGGGGGGAACAAATTATGGCAACTCCGAAAAGAAGGATATCTCACGCACGTACACACAAACGTAAAGCACAGTGGCTAGGTGCGCTTACCGGGCCGAGTCTCACAGCTTGCACCCACTGCGGTGAGATGATTGAGACATATAAAGCCTGCCCTGCTTGCGGTTACTACAAAGGACGCCAGATAATAAAAATTTCTGAAGTTTCTAAAGCCGCAAAAGACTAGTAATCTGCCTTATGAGAAATCGGGAGCAAAGGGATAACTCTTGCTCCCGATTTTATATTCAAATATCTCTTTTACAGTCTATCCTACGCTTGGATTATAAATCTAAAATCCAAAGAAATATTCCCTCTGCCTGTATTATCCCATTGACAACTTCTAGGTTTTGTAATATCTTCTCTGGTGTTATGACCTGCTAACAATTACTGTTTTCGGGAGATGTCTTATTGCGCTCAGAACAGAAAAAACTTAGGCACAGACGTCTTATAGAACTTATAAGCACGAATCCCCTAATGACGGACGAAGAGATAGCCGCTTCCCTTGTGGTGAGTGTGAGCACAGTGCGTCTTGATCGTGGTTTGCTCTCTATACCCGAACTCAGGGAAAGAATGAGGACAATGGCCGAGCAGGCAACCAGTAAGCTAAAGTCCTTAATGGCAGAAGAAGTAGTAGGAGAGTTGCTTGAACTTGAGCCGGACCAATGGGCTCTTTCTGTATTGAACACGACTAGAGATATGGCATTTAGGCATACAAACCTTGTCGGTGATTATTATTTATATGCTCAGGCAGCAACTCTTGCCATAGCGACGATTGACAGGGATATGGTTGTAGTAGGGTCTGCACGACTGAGGTATCGCCGCGCGGCTTTTGTAGGAGAAAGAATACTTGCAAGGTCAAAAGTTGGGATTCACAAGGGTGACAAGTATGTAGTAAGTGTGCATACACGGGTCGGAGACAGAGAAGTGTTTGTCGGAAGATTTGTTGTAGTCGCTAAGAATTCAGAGGAACTGGCTTAAATGGAGGCTAAAAGATGTTAATAGCACTTGATGCAATGGGAGGGGACCACGCACCGCTGGAGCCGTGCAACGGTGCCATTCTTGCCTGTCGCGAACAACCCCATCTTTCCATTGCGCTGATCGGAGACAGCGAAAAAATAAAACCGATAATAGAAAAAGCAGAACAAAGCGTCAGATCTAGACTGAGTATAGTTCCGGCAGGCGAAGTAATAAACGGAGCGGATTCACCCGCCATTTCTATAAAGAGGAAAAAGAACTCAAGTCTGGTCATAGGATTTGAAATGGTAAAGTCAGGAGAGGCTGCAGGTATAGTCTCATCGGGCAACACAGGCGCAATAGCTGCAGGTGGTGTTATCCTTCTTGGCCGTATCCCCGGAATAGACAGGCCGGGCCTGGGAGCAATACTTCCTGTTTTAAACAGGCCGACGCTGCTTATGGACGTAGGGGGCACTGTGAGGTGTAAACCCATTAATCTTTTCCAGTTTGCACAGATGGGATCGATATATATGAAACTTTTCGGAAACGTTGAAAACCCATCGGTACGTCTCCTGAATATGGGCGAAGAGATCACAAAGGGAGATGATGTTATCTCTGCTGCGAGGGTTTTGATAGAAAATAGCAATCTCAACTATGAAGGATACGCAGAGGCAAATGATATACCTAACGGTATATCGGATGTTCTTATCTGTGATGGTTTTACAGGAAATGTCCTCGTCAAATTTGGAGAGGGGCTGGGTGAACTGCTTAAAGATCAGTTCAAGGCAGAATATACACATCATATTCTACCGAAACTCGGACTGCTCTTCATGTGGCCTGCTATGAAGAGGGTGCTAGGAAGGTTCGACTGGGAAAAAGCAGGAGGATCACCGGTCCTTGGCGTAAATGGAACAGTAATAAAGGTACACGGGCGTTCAAAAAGAAAGGCAGTTTCATACGCGATACTTGGAGCCGCTAATTTCGTCAAACATAACGGTGTCGAGAGAATAAGAGAAGAAATAGCCAGAGGTGGTGCAGAATGATTAAATACATGGGCCGTTCAGCCAAAATATTGGGAACGAGCAAGTATATTCCTGAAAAGATAGTGACCAATAAGGATTTAGAAAAGATTGTAGACACAAACGACGAGTGGATTGTCGAGAGAACCGGTATAAAAAAGAGACACTTTGCGCTGGAAGGTGAAAAGTGCAGTGATTTGGCATACAGAGCAGCGGTACTTGCCCTTGAAGACTCAGGGTTGGCGGCCGACCAGATAGACATGGTACTTGTTGGTACCAATTCGCCGGATACAGTCTTTCCAAGCGTATCCTGTAAAGTGCAGGGCATGCTTGGAGCTGTAAATGCGGGAGCAATAGATATCCAGGCCGGATGCACAGGTAGCCTGACAGCTCTTTCTGTTGCCGCTTCAGGTATTGCGAGCGGTATATGGGACAAAGTACTCGTAATTGGGGCCGAAGTTTTTAAAGATATCATTGACTGGACTGACAGGGGGACCTGTATTCTCTTTGGAGATGGTGCTGGAGCTTGTGTATTAGGAGTATCCGACTCGGAGGCTGTTGGATTTAAATCGACGCGACTCCTGGCTGAAGGTACAAGCCATGGACTGCTCACACTTGAGTGCGATGAGAACCACGTCACGCCCGTCGTTAAGATGAAGGGCAACGAGGTTTTTAGATTTGTAAATACAGTAATGCCTAAGTTTATAAAAAAATTCTGCGAGGATTCTGATGTGAAGCCAGAGGATATCGATTTCTGGGTGTTTCACCAAGCGAATACGAGGATAATTGATGGAGTCTTTAAAAGACTTAACGTCTCCCAAGATAAAACATTAATCAACCTTCCAGAATATGGCAACACCTCTGCGGCATCACTTATGATAACTCTTCATGAGGCGGTAGAGGCAGGTAGGATAAAAAGCGGAGACAAAGTCTGCTTTGTAGCTTTCGGGGCTGGTATGACTCTGGGAGCCCTCTTATATGAGGCATAGGGAGTAAATTCATGTTTGAAAATAACAGTGTGGCCAAACTACTTAAAATAAAATATCCAATCATTCAGGGCGGAATGGCGTGGGTAGCAGATGCAGATCTTGCCGCTGCCGTAAGCAATGCTGGGGGGCTGGGCGTAATAGCTGCTGCCAGCATGCCGGCTGAACTACTGGAAGAGCAGATAGTAAAAATAAGAAAATTAACAGATAGGCCTTTTGCAATGAATATAATGCTCCTTTCTGATACAGCAGACGATGCTCTTGAGATTGCTGTCAAGTACAAAGTTCCTGTAGTTACAACTGGGGCTGGCATGCCGGGAAAGATTCTTGAAAGGCTTAAACCGCTGGGAACAATAGTGATACCTGTAATTGCTTCAACGGCACACGCTGAAAGAGTTTTCAAACAGGGTGCTGATGCTGTTATAGCAGAGGGTAACGAAGCAGGTGGCCACGTAGGAGAAATAACTACAATGAACCTTGTACCTCAGGTCGTAGATGTTATCTCTATCCCTGTAATAGCCGCCGGTGGTGTGGCAGACGGGAGAGGCATGGTAGCCGCCTTCGCCCTGGGAGCACTTGGAGTGCAGATAGGCACACGATTTGTATGTGCAGCTGAATCCAACGTCCACATCAATTACAAAGAAAAAATAATCGGGGCAAACGATAGGGCTACTGTTGTCACAGGAAGATCAACGGGGCATCCGGTAAGGGGTTTTAAGAACAAATTGTCCAAAGAGTTTGATGAGCTCGAAAAAAGAGGAGCCCTGCCGGGAGACCTTGAAAAGCTTGGTGCCGGAAAATTAAGACTGGCTGTAGTAGAAGGGGACACGGAGTGGGGTTCTCTAATGGCAGGTCAGTCTGCAGGGCTAGTTAAAAGAATTGAACCTGCGTCAGCTATTATAGAGGACATAATTAGCGGAGCAATAGCACAGATCGAAAAACTGAAGAGGTTTGCAGACTAATGAAGTATTCTCTGATTTTTCCCGGACAGGGCGCACAAAGGCCCGGAATGGGCAAGGATCTATATAATAAGTTCGAAGCTTCAAGGAGTGTCTTTGAAGAATCTGATGAGGCGCTCGGATTTAAATTAAGCGACATTATTTTCGAAGGAACTAAAGAGGATCTTATGAAGACGGCAATAACTCAGCCGGCAATCCTCACAGTTAGTATAGCAGCACTAAGAGGTTTCGAGAGTGCTTATGGTAAAAAGCTTGAACCGTTCTTGGCAGCAGGGCATAGCCTTGGAGAGTACACGGCGCTTGTCGCTACAGGCGCAATAAGCCTTTCTGATGGAGCCAGACTTGTGCATCTTAGGGGGACTTTGATGCAGGAAGCGGTTCCGGCGGGAGTGGGTGCGATGTCCGCAATCGTAGGAATGAACGTGGAAGAAGTCGTTGCTTTTTGCAAAGAAGCAGCTCAAGGCGAAATATGTGAGGCGGCCAATATAAATTCACAGGAACAGATAGTAATATCAGGACACAAAGGTCCGGTGGACAGAGCCTCTGCAGCCATAGGATTAACAGGCAGGGCAAAAGTTGTGCCGCTGAGGGTTAGTGCACCATTCCACTGCGAACTGTTGCGTCCCGTCGGCGCGAAACTGAGGGATGAATTTGAAAATATAACCTGGACGTCTCCCTCTTGCCCCATCGTCACAAACGCCGCAGCAAAAGCTGTGCAAGATGTGGGAACTCTTAAAGAGGCGCTTTATATGCAGACATTTTCACCTGTTCTCTGGATGCAGAGCGTACTTGAAATGGAAAGAAAAGGAACGGAAGGGTATATTGAACTAGGTACAGGCAGCGTACTTTCAGGTCTAATAAGGAAGATTTCAAAGAGTAAAAGGCCTTACCCTGTAACCGGCCCAGAAGATCTGGAAGTAGCCTTGGAGTTTCTGAGAGGGGGAGTTTGATGCAGAACGAAAGAGTCGCTCTTGTAACAGGTGCAGGCAGAGGTATTGGAAGAACGATAGCGATTGAATTGGCCAGAATGGGATGCTCTGTTGCCCTCAACTATAGCAGATCTGAAAAATTGGCTCATGAAGCAGCTGCAGAGATCGAAGCAATGGGTTGCAAAGCCCTCGCAGTAAAAGCAGATGTATCATCTGCTTCGGAAGTTAAAGATATGTTTGCCTATGTAACGTCAAAGCTAGGTCCCGTGGAGATACTTGTCTGTAACGCAGGTATTACGCGAGACAGCCTTCTGATGAGGATGAAGGACGAAGACTGGAATGATGTAATATCGGCAGACCTTACGTCGCTTTTCTATTGTGCAAAAGAGGCATTGAGGCCGATGCTGAAAGCAAGGTGGGGAAGGATAATAGCGATAAGCTCCATTACCGGTCTTATCGGCAACCCCGGACAGTGCAACTATGCTGCAGCTAAAGCGGGAATGACAGGATTTATAAAGAGCCTCGCTAGAGAAGTGGGCTCCAGAGGAATTACAGCGAATGCTATTGCACCTGGATACATTGAGACAGACATGACTTCAGCGCTCCCGACAGAGTTGAAGGAAGTTTTGATGAAGAATATACCTTGCGGACGGATAGGAAAACCTATTGACGTTGCCAAGGCAGTGGCATTTTTGGCATCTGATGATTCGGAATACATACAAGGACAGGTCATAGCCGTCGACGGCGGAATGACAATGTAGGTAGAATACATAAATTGCAGAGTAAATACAAAAATGGCATAGTAAGATTTGGAAGGAGGTGAACTGTATGAATTTGGAAGAAGTACAGGCAAAACTTAAGGAGATCGTTATGGACCGCCTTAACGCAGAAGAGGAGCAGATCAAACCGGAAGCATCATTTGTAGAAGATCTCGGTGCTGACTCACTTGATATCGTTGAGCTTATCATGGGAATTGAAGAGGAATTTGATATCGAGATCCCTGATGAAGATGCAGAGAAACTCACCACAGTTGGCGAGGCTATGGACTACGTAAAGACCAAACTGGGAGTAGAAGGTTAAACTAAGAAATGAATCTTTTTAGGAGGGGTACATCAAACCGGCCCCTCCTATCTTCGCGGAGGAAAGTCTATGAAAAGAGTAGTAATTACAGGAGCAGGTGCAGTAACACCAATAGGAATAGGAAAAGAAGAATACTGGAAGGCTCTTGAAGAAGGCAAAAGCGGTGTTGGTCTTATAACCCTTTTTGATACTTCTAACCATATCGTAAAAATTGGTGCCGAGATAAAGAATTTTAATCCTGAAGATTGGCTGGATAAAAAAGAAGTCCGCCGCACTGATAGAATACTGCACCTCTCTACGGCTGCTACAGACCTGGCTGTAAAAGATGCTGGACTGGAACTTGAATCTCTGGATAAGAATAAGTTTGGTGTCTACATAGGAAGCGGCGTCGGGGGAATAGGAACCATAAACGACAGCTTTACCACTCTTTTTGAAAAAGGTCCCAACAGAGTGAGTCCTTTCATGGTGCCGATGATGATAGCAAATATGCCTGCGGCCTATGCCGCAATAAGGTATGGTGCAAAGGGGCCTAACATGGCTGTAGTAACTGCTTGTGCTTCCTCAATTAACAATATTGGTGAGGCATATTACTGTATAGTGCGCGGTGACGCAGATATAATGATTGCCGGTGGAGCCGAAGCTGCGATAACTTCTGTTGCTACTGCAGGCTTTACATCCTTGAAAGCACTCTCTACGCGAAATGATGATCCTGAAAGTGCTTCACGACCCTTCGATTTAGGTCGGGATGGTTTTGTAATGGGTGAAGGAGCGGGGATACTTATCCTCGAAGACCTTGAACATGCAAAAAAACGGGGCGCTCACATCTACGCTGAAATCACTGGATATGGGAATACCTGCGATGCCTTCCACATAACAGCGCCTGATCCCAACGGAGAAGGGGCCTATCGTTCCATGTTAATTGCCATGGAGAAAGCCGGCTGGGTTCCTGAAGAAGTTGACCTGATAAATGCCCATGGAACATCAACTCCTTTAAACGACAAGATGGAGACGGCGGCAATAAAAATGCTTCTTGGCGAGTATGGACGCAAAGTTATGGTTCAGTCTACGAAATCTATGATAGGACACCTTTTGGGAGCCGCAGGCGCTGTTGAGACGATAGCCGCACTTTTGGCAATCGAAAAGGGGATAGTCCATCCTACGATAAATCAGTTTGTCCAAGACCCCGAGTGTGACCTCAACACAGTTCCCAATAAAGCTATCAGGGCTGAAGTGAATAAAGTTCTGATAAATAACTTTGGTTTTGGAGGACACAACGGAGTCCTTGCTATCGAACGTTTTAAGGACTGATATGAGCAACAGGGCAGAGAGTGAGGGGCTGACAGAAGATCTTCAGAAAAAGATAGGTTACAGCTTTGAGGATAAAGATCTTCTGAATGAAGCCCTAACACATTCATCATACGCAAATGAGACAGGGTTGCCTTCTCATAATGAAAGGCTGGAGTTTCTTGGGGACGCTGTGCTTGAACTGACTGTCTCTGAACATCTCTATCATAAGTACAGTGAAATTACTGAGGGGCAGCTTACGAGGATCCGTTCACAGATAGTTTGTGAGAGGAAGCTTTACGAGTGGGCCCTGATGGTCGGAATCCAGGGAGTAATAAAGCTAGGTAGAAGCCTTATCAAAAAAGGACCAACAGTCGCTGTTACAGCAAATGCAGCAGAGTCACTCTTTGGCGCGGTCTTTCTTGATGGAGGATACGTCTCTGCACTATCATTGGCTAAGAGCTATGTTGAATTCCATGAGACTGTACTATCGCCCGACAGAGTCGATACAAAGACCATGCTACAAGAAACCTTGCAGGCTATGGGAAAAGGTGTTCCTTACTACAAGACTATAGAACGTTCCGGACCGGACCATTCCCTCTCCTTCAAAGTGCAGGTCACAATAGGAGATGTAGTTCTTGCTGAAGCTTGGGGCAAGACCATAAAAGACGCAGAATTCAACGCAGCAAAGATAGCCCTTGAAAAGTCCGTGCAGCCATGATATAAAAAAGAAAGCCGCTTATGCTGCTATCTGAGCCTGTCTGTACTTACCCCTTTGTAACTCTATCCTTACAACACCCAAACTGTCATAATGCATCTTTATAGCCTCGAATTGCGCCTATGCTTTTAAAGATAGGGACTTATACTAAATCTGATCTATCTTTGAATAGTCTATGCAGCCTTTGTCATCAACTATGTCTTCGTTTACGTGTATCTTCTCTATTGTCCCTGCGAACATCTCATGGGATCCGGTAAGGATAGACCCAGTGATTCTACATTCTATGCAGATAGGACATTCCGTAATGAGAGGAGCGTTAACTTTATGTCCCTCTTCTGTTTTAAGTGAGAGACTTGCAAATTTATCCTCATTCTTGCCACTGTGGCTTCCCAGGTAGTCAAAAATCTTTTGCTGATCTTTTGACGGTACATTTACTACAAAAAAGCCTGACTCTTTAATCATTTTGTAAGAGTGTCTTGATGGAACGATCCCAACCATTATCATTGGAGGATCATAGCTGCAGTTGCAGCAGTAGCCGACACACAACGCATTATTATTTCCTTCTTTGTCCCTGCAGGATACTATAAC
>JAAYEY010000087.1 GCA_012728505.1 Synergistaceae bacterium
GAAAAGAACAGTAAAAAAGACAGACACCAGCATCTTGGAGAGGGGAACATAGGTCTTAATCCCTTTTCAATGCTTATTAACGATAAAAGATTTGAAGAAATCCCTGCAATACTTGAAACGCCGAAAGAGGGAATCGGTGACAAAGGAAACATTGCTCTGCTGAGAAAACTCAGGGGAGAGTAAGATAGGAGCTGCAACGTGAAACGTGTTGCGGAAATCGGTTGGTAGTCAATTGCGAATCAATTGGTATGAATCAATCAAAAGATTGTTAGTTAATAAGGTCCTATGGAGAATAATATTTTAGATCACCACAGTGCTCAAACTCATTTCAAATGTGTTTCGAGATCAAGAGAGCACCGTTTTATGCTTGTTTGGTTGCACTTACAATTGCTTCACCACGGCTTCACGCCGGTGGTTTTCCGGCAGTTTCACGCCAGACGTTTCTTCTGGCAGCTTCACGCGGCAAGTTCCCCGCCGCAGTCCTTAACAACTGCTTCACAATTGCTTCACGCCGGTGGCTTTCCGGCAGTTTCACAATTGCTTCACGCGGCTGTTTACAGCCGCAGTTTTTAAGGAGGTGTTTTTTTGCCGTTTTTTGATTTGCGATGGCAGGATATTCCCGATATTTTTATAGTTGCCTTTATTATATATAGAGTTCTTTTGCTCTTGGTCGGAACTCGTGCCATGCAGCTCATACGTGGTGTAATGATCATTGGGCTGATAGGAGTTTTGGCCAATATCCTTGAACTAAGAAGTCTTTCATGGATAATCGGGAAATTGTTAAGCGCTTTCTTGATCGTTATCCCTATCCTTTTCCAGCCCGAACTCAGACACATGCTTGAAGAACTAGGGAAAGGCCATTTATGGAAGGTCGAAAAGAATGAAGAGATGGTCGAAATAAAGGCCGAGAATCTTACTAAGGCTATGCTTTACTGTAAATCGCAAAGAATCGGAGCGCTTTGCGTTCTGCAGAGAAATACGAGCCTCAAAGAGGTCTGGAGGACAGCTGTCTCTTTAAAAGCGGACATAACTGAGGAACTGATGGTCTCAATCTTCTGGCCAGGTACTCCGCTGCACGATGGTGCGGTTGTAATAGACCAAAATAATATAATCGCAGCAGGATGCTATCTGCCGCTTACAGAGAAGACCGACATCTCAAGATGGTACGGGACAAGACACAGAGCAGCCCTCGGTGTTACTGAAATGTCTGATGCACTTGCAATAGCAGTCTCGGAAGAACGTGGAGAGATAACTGTGGCAGTCGGCGGTCGGCTTTCAAAACCATTAGATGAAGCTCAGCTTAGAAGTATCTGCAGCCACTATTTCAGCTATGAGGGCAGCGATTCTAACTTTATGGACAGGCTGAGAGAAGAAATAGTTCAGCAATGGTCAGGGAGTGTTACCCATGAAGAAGAATAATGAGAACAATAAAATGAGACCAACTGTACATGATATTTCAAAAAAATATCTTAAAAGTTTTAAACGCTTAGTCAATATTCGTTGGACCGAAAGATTGAAGGGGAACATTGGTTTATTTGCTGTGTCTCTGGCCATATCCCTTACACTCTGGGCATTTGTTGCATGGGATGGAAACAGCGATGGAACAAAATCCCTGTCGTCAAATGTTGAGTACTCTAACCTTCAGAGGGGTTACTCTATATATGACAATACCAGAAAAGTAGAAATCAAGCTTCTGGGGAAGATCAACGCTCTTTCCAGAGTTGAGCAGAGCGACATCTCTGCAAGAGTTGATCTACAGGGGCTTCAGCCGGGCAAATACAGTTTACCGATAAATATCAATGTGCCTCCCTTTGTAAAGGTAAGAAGCTGGCAGCCTTCCACCGCTGACGTTGAAATATACAGACATGTCGAACGCACAGTAAGTATTTCTTACAGAGTTGAAGGGAATCTGCCTGAGGGAATGGTCATATCATCTACGGATATCCTCCCCAGTGAAGCAGTAATAAGCGGACCTGAATCAGATGTTCTTGCAGTACAAGTTATTGAGGTCGCCATCCCTGGATCAAAGATTAAAGCCGATGAGATCATGCCCCTTCCTGTTACTGTGGCAGGTACTACGGGCAACGCTGATAGGATCACCATCACTCCTAAGCAGGTTGGAGTCAGAGTTTCTCTTGAAAACGAGATACTTAAGGAGAGCATACCTGTTGAAGTCTCTGTAGTTGGTACTCCCGCCGATGGTTACGAACTAGAATCTGTAAAGGTAATACCTCAGACAGTTGCTATAAAGGGAAAAAGCACAGCTGTCAAAAAGATGATTTCTCTCGTCTTACCACCTGTTGATATATCCGGGCTCGACCAGAACTTGAACCTTATGCTTCCTCTGCAGCCCGTGGAAATAGCTCCGGACTTAGAAATTTCGGGGCCAGACAGAGCAAGGATTGAAATTACAATACGCAGAATAATCGCGGAGAAGACATATAGCAGTGTAGGAGTAATGACGGAAGGGGCAGCCCAAGGCAAGGAGTGGAAGCTCTTGCCGCAGTCGGTCAAGCTTACGATACAGGGAACCAAAACAGACATAGATGCTCTGTCATCCGGGGCTGTACCCTGTGAACTTTATGTTGATGTATCGAATGTTGTCTCAAAGCAGCTCACCCTGCCGGTACTTATAAAGAATCTCAAATCAGAATTTAAAGTGTTGAGAATAGAGCCAGAACAGCTAGCAGTGACAGTTATTAATTAGTCTTATTAGCCTGATTTAAATATTTGTGAAGGAGTGCTGTAATGCATAACACTAAAGAGAGACGGATGTTCGGTACAGACGGCGTTAGGGGTATTGCAAACAAGGGGCTGATGAAACCTGAAACGGCCCTGGAGTTGGGAAGAGCATTTACATGTTTTCTTATAAAAAGCGGCGCTGAAAAACCGCAGATTGCAGTGGGAAAGGATACCCGCTACTCAGGAGATATGATTGAGTCCGCTTTATGCGCCGGAATTACATCAGCAGGGGGAGATGTATTTACTATTGGAGAGATACCCACTCCTGGAGTCAGCTATTCAGTCAATGC
>JAAYEY010000088.1 GCA_012728505.1 Synergistaceae bacterium
CCGGTGGAAAAGTTGAGAGCTTAACTGATAAGATAATTACACTAATCGAATGGCATATAACAAGAGTACCTTTATGCCGGCAAGGAGAATGAAATGGCTATAGTAGCTATAGTTGGAAGGCCCAACGTTGGCAAATCATCTATCTTTAACAGAATGGTGGGCAAAAGAACCGCGATAGTAGATGATCAGCCCGGGGTAACACGAGACAGGATTTATGGAGAAGCTGAGTGGGCCAGCAGGAAATTCTATGTCGTTGACACAGGAGGAATAATGTCTGCTGTGGACCATCCATACATGGATTTGATAACAAAACAGGTGGATCTGGCTCTTGACGAGAGCAGCGTAGTTGTTTTAGTGCTTGACGGCAGGGAGGGTATCACTCCGATGGACAAGGATATAGCGCTCAAGCTCAGAAAAAGCGCTAAGCCTGTAATAGTGGCAATGAACAAGCTTGATAGCCAGAGACAGCAAGATGAAATGCTCTACGAGGCTTATTCTCTTGGATTTGACACAGTTATCGCAACAAGCGCAGAGCACAATATAGGCTTTGATGAAATCTTTGACGCTGTAGTCTCCAAACTTTTGCCGGATGACTTCGAGTCGGAAGAAGATGACATAAGGGTTGCTCTGGTTGGGAGGCCCAACGTTGGCAAGTCAAGTCTCCTAAACGCGATAGCAGGAGAAGAGCGGTCGATGGTTAGCGAGATAGCAGGAACTACCAGAGATGTAGTTGACTCGCTGGTTGAGTTCGACGACATTAAAATGAGATTTCTCGATACGGCGGGTCTCAGACGTAAAAGCCGTGTGAACACAGATCTGGAATATTATTCTAACGTAAGAACTTATGAGGCGATAGACAGATGTCATGTTGCTTTAGTGCTTCTGGACGCCCAGGATCCTGTGACAGAACAGGATAAGCGTCTCATTGGACAGGTTCTCGAAAGAGGCAAAGGGCTTGTACTTGTTATGAACAAGTGGGATCTTGCCCCAAGGGAAGACAAAATAGGAGACAAGATGATGGAGCTGCTGAAGGACGAACTGCCTTTTGCATCTCATGCTCCGAAGATTTTCATTTCTGCACACTCAGGGAGAAGCGTTTCAAAAATTCCCGAACTTATAATGAAAGTTGAAGAAAACAGGAGAAGAAGGATCCCGACAGCCGAGCTTAACAGGCTAGTCAAAGAGAGGCTTATATTTGAGAGGATGCCGGGCGACGGGAAAGGTCACAGTCTTAAGATATATTATTGCACTCAGGCTGATGGAGCTCCTCCCGCTTTCATATTTTTTGTGAATGAAGCCGAACTCTGCACGAAGTCTTTTAAACGCCACTTAGAAAACTGTTTAAGGTCGATGGCGGACTTTACAGGTGTACCAATAAAGATTTTTATGAGAAATAGGACCGAAAAGTGACCAATATTCTCAAAAGCACTTGACCTGAGCTGGTTTTATCGGTATAAATGCTAGTAGGTTGTGTTAGCAGCCTCAAACTTGTCAGGAGGTGGCAGAAGGTGACAAAAACAGATCTCGTCAATGCAGTAGCAAAGTCTGTCGAAGGAATCACTAAGAAGAAGGCCGCAGAAGTTGTAGATGCAGTGTTCGCAGGCATTCACGGCTCACTTAAGAAGGAAGACAAAGTCCAGATTGTAGGATTTGGAACATTTGAAGTCCAGAAGAGAGCTGCACGTCAGGGCCGTAATCCTCAGGATCCTAAGAAAGTTATCCAGATTCCTGCTAAAAAAGTTCCCGTTTTCCGCGCAGGCAAAGCTCTTAAAGAGGCTGTAAACAACAAAAAGTAACAGTTTTCATTTTTTTCTAGGTTTTGGATTATAAAAATCCCCCAACAATCCTGTTGGGGTTTTTTTATTACAGTACTTGACCAAAAACAGATGGCGCGGTATTATACTTCCGGCTTACGGGATGTAGCGCAGCCTGGCTAGCGTACCTGCATGGGGTGCAGGTGGTCGGAGGTTCAAATCCTCTCATCCCGACCAAGATTTAAAAAAGGCTCAGCGAAAAAAAATTCGCTGAGCCTTTTTTGTGAAGCTACCAGAAAAACGTCTGGCGGAGAATTCAATCTTAAGGGCAGGCTAGCGATCGGCAAGCTGTTGGCAAGCAATGGGCAAGCAGTTGTTAGGGCTGCGGCGTGTTAAGTGCCGCGGAAATCGGTTGTTAGTCAATTGGTATGGATCGGTCAAAAGACTGTAAGGTGCAGCGGTCCGGCCCCCATCGTCTTCCCGGTATGTAGTTGAGCCGGGATCCAGGTCTGGTTTATAATCTGAATTGTATTCGAAAAAATATAAAACTTATGGACCCCGGGGGCATACCGGGGAGACGATGGGGCAAAGCATCCCTCCAGCAGGTTCCGTTCCTAAAACAACTGTTTGACAATCGTTTGACCGCTCCTAAAACAATTGTTTCACTGTCAGTGCGCCAGATGTTCCACTGGGCAGTTCTCAAAATTGGATAGAAAAGGAAAAATGTGATGGCTAAGATACCGAATTTTATTCACAACACTGATATAGGGCAGAACTTCCTCATTGATTATTCGATTGTGGATTTTATCCTCCGCCGTGCCAAACTGACTGCTGCCGACAAGGTGCTTGAAATAGGCCCGGGGGACGGCATACTTACCGAAGGGCTCCTTAGTACCGATTGCTCCGGAATCTGTACCGTAGAGCTTGATACTAGGCTTAAACACACAATAGAAATGCTTGCTATAAAAGACAGC
>JAAYEY010000089.1 GCA_012728505.1 Synergistaceae bacterium
AAACACCTCGACCACAGCACCGACATAAACGTTACCGCGGAGGCTATGACGGGAGGCGGGTTTGAATGCCAGGGTACCGTTGTACTTACAGAAGATTCTTTTATGGGGACAGGGCCGGTATTTCAAAAATACATTGGCAAAAAGGTAGAATCTGTGATTATCGCTGAAGACGGCAAAAGAATCGACCTCGGAAATGGAATATTTGCTGAACCAGTCTTGCACATCCACCACGGTGTCGACTGCTACGGTTATATATTCCGTAAAAAAGGGTTGCGTACATGGGGATTAATAAGCGACACCAGGCCCTTGAATCACCTAGCGGAAAGATACAGCGAGTGTTCATTCATCTCTATGAACGTGACCTTCCCGAACAAGAAGCCGAGACTGGACCATATGTCAGTGGAAGACGCCGCAGAGTTACTGCTTAAACTTCATCCAAAACTTGTTATAACTGCTCACATGGGCTCCATGATTATAGACTCTGGGCCTGAAAGAAACATAAAGATGATGTCAACAAAAGAAACTAAAGTAATTGCGGGGCAAGACGGAATGATAGTCGACCTGGACTCTCTTAAAATATACGAAGAAATAAGGGGAGAACCGATAGAAAGTTCCTATGCTCTTATAGAAGAGTGATATATAGCCTTGCAGAAATCAGAAGAGTTGCGAGGATGTTGACCCTTATAGAATAGATCTCTTCAGACCATGCACTTTTCCGGTCAAAGGGCTGATGGCAAGAAGAATCACTTGGCAAACCTTTTCTCGGAAATGGAAATAATGAAGGGACGTTCTCAATGTAAGTAAGGTATTGAGGTCCAAATTTGGAGGCGAGAAACTCCTCTTCTGCGGGAATCACTATAAAGCAATAAAGCAAAATGAAAGCAAGTGTGAAAGCTGCTACCCATCCCCATCCCAACATAAGAGACCAGCCAAGACCCATTATTAAATTCCCTGCGTAGAGAGGATTTCTCACCCACTTGTATGGTCCCCAAGTCACAAGTATAGGAGCTCCAATTTTCTCCGTCCTGTATTTGGGGATGTATCCCGCAGCCCAGTACCTCAGCAACTGACCGGCAAGAACTATTCCCATTCCTATGGTAAAACGGGCCACCCCGAAACTGCTCGGAAAGAAAAGCGCGGCAGCAGCAAAGATAGCCCAGAAGAGCCCCCTACATTTAAAAGCCATGTCGCTTATTCTTTTATTTACCAACATCTTTTAATCTTTCTTCTTCTTGCTTCAAAACCTTATCAGCTCCGCCCCATCCCAGTAATTTGATTGCAATTACGGTGCCGAGGGCTATTCCTGTGTATTCAGATATAAGCCTCCATGCGATGGCCATAACCCCAGCGAGATTCCACGGAACAAAAAGTCCGAAGACCGCCGCTGCCCCTCCCTCTGCAGCTCCGCTTCCTCCAAGTGTCGGGACAAAGTAGAGCAGGAAAAGCAAGAGAGATTCTGCAAGCATACACTGCATATAGTGAACATTAAAACCGGCGGCCATTATAAGACATGGCATTATGGAAAGATAGACCCACAAATGGACTACGGCTGTCAGTACTGAGAGCATGAACCAGTATCTGCCTGTTGACTGGAAAAGTCTTATGTTAGTACTGTAGTTGTCAATCTCCTTGTTAGCCCAGCGCGCCGCTTTAAGAAGCAGTTTGGGCTTGAGGAATCCCATTCTTTTCATCCTGACGAGGAAACCACTGCTCCATCTCTTGATCCATTGCGGTTTCACTACGCTGACAACGAGAAGAAAGGAGGCGACGGTTATAAACACCATCACATAGACTACGAACCATTTAAGCATCGTATGTCTTTCTATAAAATCGGCCTCTGATACTATTGAAAAGGGTATTATCAATCCTAATAAGAAAAGAACCTGAAGTGTCCTTACAAGTGTAATAGCGATTGACTTACCTACAGAAACACCGTTCTTATAAAGCAGGTATATCTGGAAAGGGCCTCCCCCGCTCTGCATTGGAGTAATAGCGCTTCCAAAGTAATTTATCCACACAACTGAGATGGTCTGTTTGAAGGAGAGACGCTCACCAGCTGCCCTTGCAAGGAATATAAATTTGCAGGCATCAAGGCACCACCCCAACACAACCAATAGCACTGCCAAGGAAAGCAGAACTGGGTTTGTATCTTTAAGAACCTCGAATGTAGCCGAATCAATGCTTAGAAAAAGCAAGCTGACAATCGATATAATAACGATGCATATAAAAATCGTAAAACTTTTCCTTACTGTCAATGTCCATCCTCCTTAGAGAAGAACTTATGAGGAATGGTGAATGAGCAACAAAAATATTTAGAGGATACTAACATAAGTAAACTTTCTTGTCCCCTATCATAAGTGGTTCAATGGATTTTAATGGGACTGAAAAAATCTTCGGGAATAAGGGGTAGTCCCTCCTGCCAAGCAAAAGCGGCAGCCTTTGTACGGTCGCTAAGATCTAGTTTTTTAAGGATATGGCTGACATGATTTTTAACAGTCTTTTCAGAAAGAAAGATCTTTTCTGAAATTTCTTTATTTGTCAGCCCATAAGAAATCCAATAAAGGACCTCTCTTTCCCTCTGGGTTATATCATTGAGTGGGTCATTATTTATCATGCCATCAGTATTTAACATGTCATCGGTAAGCGGGTTTTTCAGGTATTTTATCACCTCAGAGCTAATGTACCGCTCTCCTTTTATCACTAAACGCAACGCTGTCATGAATTCTGAAATACAGCAACTTTGTTTGATTGCTCCAACTGTATCCATACCGCTAAGGAGTGAGAGCATATCGGCGTTTCCTTCTCTTATTATAAACAGAAATTTGATTCCTCTGACACTCCGTTTGATCTCCTTTGCCGCTTCAACTATCGTCAGGTCATGTAGGACCTCACCTATTACTGCCAAATCAGGCTGAAGCTCTATGCAGCTTCTTAGCGCATCTACTCCGTTGTTCGAACCGGAGAGTATCTCTATCTCGGGTTCTTTTTCGAGGATTATTTTGAGGGCATCCACGAAAAGATTATTGCCGTCAGCAAGAATGATTCTAATTTTTTTCATACAACCTACTCCATCTGTGATAGGATAAACCGCATGCTTACAAAGCACCTAAGGAGGTCTCTCCGCTGAAAGAAGATTTTACAGAAAGATATCCCATCTCACAAAAAATTATGCGCTTCATGGGTGAAACTATCCGTGATTATAACATTATAGTGCCCGGGGACAGAATAATGATAGGCCTTTCTGGAGGAAAGGACAGTCTCATTCTCTCCCTCGCGCTTGCTACACTCAGAAAAAGAAGCCCAGTGAAATTTGACTTGAGTTCGTGCTTGGTTAACCAGACGGGCGGCGAAATGGATATATCGGAAATTCAAACATTTATGGATATTCTGGGTATTCCCCTATTTTATTTAGAACATCCCACATACAGTATCATGGAAAAACGGGCCGAAAGATCCCCGTGCAGCCTTTGCGCCAACCTCAGGCGTGGGATACTTGCGTGGCAGGCTCAACAAAAGGGAGCAAATGTTCTGGCGCTCGGACACCACAAGGACGACGCTGTCGAAACTGTACTGCTAAATCTCTTCTACGGAGGAAGATTCAAGTGCTATCAGCCCAACATGGTTATGAGCAGGACAGGAATCAAGGTTGTGCGCCCCCTAGTCAACATAGAAGAAAGAAGGATTGCGTTAGAGGCAACAAGGCTTGAACTTCCAGTGGCCAACTCATGCTGTCCCTACAGTGACAAATCAAAACGAAATTCTGCAAAGAAAATACTCGGAGAAATCGAGAAAGAGATTCCCGAAATAAAAAGCAATATAATTCATGCGCTTAAGAACATATTAAAAGACGACGTATGGTAA
>JAAYEY010000090.1 GCA_012728505.1 Synergistaceae bacterium
GATAATCAAGCCAGGCGAAGAAGTAGAAATCGTAGGCATGAAAGACACCCACAAGACAGTTGCTACCAGCCTTGAAATGTTCCGCAAAATACTTGATGATGCTGAAGCAGGAGACAACGTAGGAGTACTCCTTCGCGGTGTAGGCAAAGACGATGTTGAGCGCGGTCAGGTACTGGCTAAGCCCGGAAGCATCAAGCCCCATAAGCACTTTAAGGGCGAAGTCTATGTACTTAAGAAAGAAGAGGGCGGCCGTCACACACCGTTCTTCTCAGGTTACAAGCCTCAGTTCTACTTCCGTACCACTGACGTAACCGGAGACATCAAGTTGGAAGAAGGCATAGAAATGGTAATGCCGGGAGACAACAGTACATTTGAAGTAGATCTTATAGTACCGATCGCTATGCAGCCCGGGCTTCGTTTCGCAGTACGCGAAGGTGGCCGTACAGTTGGCGCCGGCGTCGTTACTGAGATAATAGCTTAGAGCAGCCCCAGGAGGGGAATATTTTGGCAAAAAAAATCCGTATTAAACTTAAAGCCTTTGATCATCGCGTTCTCGACGCATCTGCGGCACAAATTGCAGAGACAGCGGAACGCACCGGTGCAAAAGTTTCTGGACCGGTGCCACTGCCAACTGAGATTAAGAAATTTGACATCCTTACCTCGCCCCATGTAAACAAGGATGCGCGCGAACAGTTTGAAATCAGGACACACAAGCGTCTGATAGACATAGTTGACCCGACACAGAAGACGATGGAGGCTCTTATGGAGCTTAACTTGCCCTCTGGTGTTGATATACAGATCAAGCTGTAGAGGTTTGATCTGAAAGGAGTGAAACGCTAATGAGCATGGGGATTCTGGGCCGCAAGGTAGGGATGACCCAGGTCTTCGACGAAGAAGGCAAGGCTGTGCCGGTAACAGTTATTGAGGCAGGACCTTGTTCCATCGTTGAAATCCGGACACCTGAAAGAAACAGTTACAGCGCAGTGCAGCTTGGTTTTGGAGAGATAAAGCCTGTGAAAGTTAACAAGCCAATGAAAGGCTACTTCGAGAAACAAGGCACACCACTCAAGCGCTGGCTGAGGGAGTTCCGCGTAGATACTACGACGGACTACCAGGTGGGACAGGAGATCACAGTTTCTCTGTTCCAGAATAATGAAATTGTTGATGTCACTGGCATCAGCAAAGGTAAGGGAACCGCGGGTGTAATGAAACGCTGGGGATTTGGTGGAGCATGTGCCAGCCATGGCGCTTCACGTAATCACAGACATGCTGGTTCTATTGGTTGTAGCAGTTATCCCGGTCGCGTAATAAAGGGCCGGAAGATGGCGGGTCATATGGGAAGCGAGCGTGTAACCACCAAAAACCTGATGGTTTTTGCTGTGGACGTAGAGAACAACCTTATCCTCATAAAAGGTTCTGTTCCCGGAGCACGCGACGGTCTTGTAATGATCCGAAAAACAGCGTAAGTAGGGAGGCAGAAGACTATGCCTGTAGTAAGAGAAGTAAATTTTAAAGGCGAGGTAATCGGTAACTTTGAACTTTCCGATGCCGTCTTCGGAGCCCCTGTCCATGTGCCGGCTATGCATCAGGTTGTAGTTGCGCATTTGGCTAACTGCCGTGTAGGTACACATAACACGAAAGATCGTGGAGATGTTCGCGGCGGCGGTAGAAAACCATGGAGACAGAAAGGTACCGGTCGTGCCCGTTCAGGAAGTACCCGTTCGCCCATTTGGGTTGGCGGTGGAGTTGCTCACGGCCCACATCCAAGAGATTATCATCAGAAGGTAAACAAAAAAGTTCGTCGTCTTGCTCTGTGCAGTGCCCTGACCCTTAAGGTCCAGGAGGAGAACATGTTTGTTCTTCATAGCTTTGACATAGAGGCTCCGAAGACAAAGGTAATGCTTAATTTTCTCTCCACAATAGAATGCGGAAAGAAACCACTTTTTGTACTTCACGAGACGAACATGGCAGTTGTCAAATCTGCTGCAAACATACCTGGAGCGGAAGTTTTGCATGTAGACAGCATCAATGTCTATGACCTTCTCAACCATGATCAGCTGATTGCGACTCCTGAGGCTGTCAAGAAGCTCGAGGAGGTGTTCGGATAATGAACGTTGTTGCACATGATATTATTGTCCGCCCGATAATTACGGAAAAGACAAGCCGGTTAATGGAACTTGGACAGTACACTTTTGAAGTACTTCCCAAAGTAAACAAGATTGAAATCCGCAAAGCGGTAGAGGAAGTTTTCAAGGTTAAAGTCGTAAGAGTCAATACGATCCATGTCCGTTCCAAACCGAAGCGGATGGGTGCCTTTTTGGGTCGTTCACGTTCCTGGAAGAAAGCGGTTGTCACACTTGCTAAAGGTGAAAAGATTGCATTCTTCGAGGGCGCAAGCGCCTAGGCAGAAAGGGGTAAACCAGAGATGGGAATTAAAAGATTTCGTCCCTATACACCCAGCCGCCGCCAAATGGCATTGCCTGATTTTTCGGAGATAACAAAGGCGAAGCCAGAGCGGAGTTTGGTTGTATCAATAAGTGAAAAAGCGGGACGCAATAATAACGGCCGTATTACAATGCGCGCACGCGGAGGTCGCGGTAGGATCCAATATCGCATCATCGATTTTAAAAGAGATAAACTGGGAGTTCCCGGAAAAGTAGTCTCTATAGAATACGATCCTAACCGTTCCGCACGTATTGCGTTGATTTCGTATCTTGACGGAGAAAAACGTTATATTATTGCTCCAACGGGGCTTGCTGTAGGAGAGAGCATAGTCTCAGGCAAGGATTCCGATATCCGACCCGGCAATGCTCTGAAGTTGAAAGACATGCCTGTTGGTACTGTCATACACAACTTGGAACTTGAGCCAGGACGTGGCGGAGTTATGGTACGCTCAGCAGGTGCATCTGCTCAGCTTATGGCTAAAGAAGGCAAATATGCATTTATCCGTATGCCAAGCGGTGAGCAGAGGTTGGTCCTTCTTGAATGTATGGCTACAGTTGGACAGGTAGGAAATGAAGATCATGAAAATGTAGTTTTTGGCAAAGCAGGAAGATCTCGTTGGCTTGGGCATCGCCCACTCACCCGCGGAGTAGTTAGGAACCCGGTAGACCATCCTATGGGCGGTGGAGAAGGCAAGAGTAAGTCAAACAAACAACCGGTATCTCCATGGGGTACTCCGGCCAAGGGCTACCGCACACGAAAACGTAAGCCTTCGGACAAGTTTATTGTCCGTCGCCGTAAAAAGTAACCCGGGTTTTTAGGAGGGAATACAGAGATGTCACGTTCACTTAAAAAAGGACCCTACGTAGATGCTAAACTTATTCGTAGGATCGAGGACATGAATGAATCAGGTAAAAAGCTTGTAATTAAAAGCTGGTCACGCCGTTCAAGCGTTACTCCTGAAATGGTCGGTCATACTATAGCAGTACATAACGGCCGTATTCATATTCCTGTTTATATCAGCGACAATATGATTGGTCACAAGCTCGGCGAATTTGCACCGACCCGTAAGTCTGGTGCTCATGCCGGACAGGAACGCTCCACGAAAGTCAAGAAGTAGGGGGCAGGGTCATGTTAGTAAAAGCAAAAGCCAAGGAAGTCCGTATTTCAGCGACGAAAGTACGTCAGGTACTTGCACTTATCAGAGGCAAAAAAGCTTCTGATGCATTGTTGGTACTTAAGTACACCCCTAACAAAGGGGCTCGTATTACTGAAAAGGTATTAAAAAGTGCGATTGCTAATGCAGAGCACAATTTTGGCCTTGATATGGACAAGCTTGTAGTAAAAGAAGTTAAAGCGGATCAGGGAAGTTACATGAAGCGTTTTCGTCCGGTTTCAATGGGACGTGCGCATGCTTTTAGACACCATACGTGCCACGTTTCTGTGGTCGTAGGTGAGAAATAAGGAGGGGTGACGGTGGGTCAGAAAGTTCACCCGGTAGGTTATAGGATTGGTGTTATCTACGATTGGGAATCCCGCTGGTTTGCAGACGGTAAAAAATATGCCAAATATTTGCATGATGATCTTAAACTTAGAGAATGGATCAAAAAACGCTGGAGTAAAGCCGGTGTTAGTCGTGTAGAAATCGAACGTATTGGAAACGTTATGCGTTTTACAGTTTGGACCGCCCGGCCTGGTGTCGTTATAGGCAAGCAAGGTGCAGAGATACAGGCTGTTCGTGAAGAACTCCAGGCTAAAACCGGAAGCCGGGTAATGATTAACATCCAGGAAATCAAAAACCCTGATGCAGAAGCACAGGTAGTGGCAGAGGGAGTTGCAGCATCGCTTGAACGCAGAATCAGCTTTCGCCGTGCCATGAAACAGTCTATTTTCCGTGCAATGAAATCTGGTGCAAACGGTATTAAAATCCAGTGTGCGGGACGACTTGGTGGAGCTGAAATTGCACGCACTGAATGGTATCTTGAAGGACAGCTGCCGCTTTCTACACTTAGAGCAGACATTAACTACGGTTTCGCCGAAGCTCACACAGTCTATGGCGTAATTGGCATCAAAGTCTGGATCTACAAAGGTGAAGTTATGGAGCGCAAACCCGTAGTGGAAGCAGCCATTACCCGTCAGGAGAGGGGGTAACATTCGATGCTTTCTCCGAAAAGAGTTAAATACCGTAAACCACACCTGACTGCGTTGCGTGGATATTCAAAAGGTGCTACTAAAGTGGATTTCGGTGAGTATGGACTTCAGGCTTGTGAGAATGGCTGGATTTCAGCCCGTCAAATCGAAGCCGTCCGAGTTGCTATCAGCCGTAAAATGAAAAAGGGCGGAAAGATTTGGATTAGAATTTTTCCAGATCGCCCTGTTACAGAAAAACCTATTGAAGTGCGTATGGGTAAGGGTAAAGGAAACGTCGAATACTGGGCCGCAGCAGTGAAACGTGGCCGTGTGATGTTTGAAATAGCAGGTGTGCCCCGCGAGACAGCCGCAGAGGCTTTTAGAACGGCATCCTTCAAACTGCCCATCAAGGTAAAATTGTTAGCCCGAGAGGGAGCAGGTGAATAATATGGATCCCAAGGAATTTAGAGATCTCAGCATATCTGAGCTTAGTGACAAGCACAAACAGTATAAGGAAGAACTGTTCAACCTTCGTTTTCAGAATGCTATAGGACAGTTGAACAATTCGGGCCGTATTAGAGAGGTCAAAAAAACAATTGCCCGCGTACTGACGGTAATCACCGAAAAGGAAAAGGGTATCAATCGTTTAGGAGCAGGGAGGTAGCCGGAGATGGAAGTAAAAAAGGTAAATCGTAAGGTCCGCACCGGCGTGGTGGTTAGCGATAAGATGGAAAAAACCATCGTTGTTCGCATTGACCGTATGGCAAAACATGCGCTTTATGGGAAACCGGTTCTCCGGTCCAAAAAGTTCATGGCTCATGACGAGGCAAACGATTGCCGCATAGGCGACAAGGTCTTGATCGCGGAGACCCGTCCGCTCAGCGCTCACAAACGCTGGGAAGTGGCGAAGGTAATCGAGAGAGCCCCTGTTATGGGCGCAAAACTGGAAGACGAGGAGGCATTGTAAGTTATGATCCAACTTCGTACAGTGCTAAACGTAGCCGATAATTCAGGCGCGAAAAAAATCCAATGTATCCAGGTCAAAGGCGGTAGCTTCCACAGGGTAGGTACGGTGGGTGATGTAATCGTTGGTTCAGTGCGTGAAGCAGCCCCCAATGCCAGCATTAAAAAAGGCGACATAGTAAAGGCAGTTATCGTTAGGACAAGAAAAGAAATTCGCCGCAGAGATGGGTCTTATGTTCGTTTTGATGACAACGCTGCGGTCGTAATTGACAACAACGGAGATCCTAAGGGAACCCGTATTTTTGGTCCTGTTGCTCGGGAACTTAGAGAGAAAAAATATATGCGTATAATCTCTCTTGCTCCTGAGGTAGTGTAGGAGGTACGGTTTATGTCCAAAATGAGAATCAAAAAAGGAGATCGTGTACGTGTCATTTCTGGCAAGGATGCCGGCAAAGAGGGCAAGGTCCTTCGCAAAGATCTTCAGAAAGACACCATAATTATCGAAAACATCAACATGGTAACTAAGAGCGCACGTCCGACACAGAAAGATCCACGTGGTGGATTTGTCAACCAAGAAGCTGCAATGCGTGCATGTAAAGTTATGCTAGTATGTCCTTCTTGCGGCAAACCGACCCGTGTAAGCCGCGCCTATTTGGATAGCGGAAAGAAAGTCCGTATCTGCAAGCAGTGCGGCGAAATAATTGATAAGGTTTAGGGAGGGACAACTATGACACCGCGTCTTTTGACAAAGTACAGCGAGGATGTCCTTCCGAAGCTGAAAGAACAGTTCGGATATAAAAACGTCATGGAAATTCCTCGTCTGGTTAAAGTTGTCATAAACATCGGAGTTAACGAAGCGAAACTTGATAACAAATATATGGATGCTTCGATCAACGAACTGACGATAATTTCTGGACAGAAACCCATGATGAAAAGGGCGAAAAAGTCTATCGCAGGCTTCAAGGTCCGTGAAGGTATGCCTGTTGCGTGCTGCGTAACACTGAGAGGCCCAAGAATGTGGGAATTTGTTGATCGTCTTATCAGCATTGCGCTTCCACGAATCAAGGACCTCCAGGGTATCTCGAAGAAGAGCTTTGATGGCAGGGGAAATTACAACCTGGGCCTGAGGGAGCAGCTTCTCTTCCCCGAGATAGACTACGATAAGGTTATTCGTCAGCGCGGAATGAATATTACATTCGTAACAACCGCGAAGGCGGATGAGGAAGCCCAGGCTCTGTTGGCCGAACTGGGCATGCCCTTCGCCCACTAGGAAGGAGTATATATATGGCCCGTAAAAGCTTAATAAACAAGGCTCAGCTTGAACCTAAGTTCAAAGTGAGAAAATATAATCGCTGCCCCCTGTGCGGACGTTCCCGGGGCTACATCAGGAAATTCGAAATGTGCCGCTGCTGTTTCCGCAAGCTTGCACGCGAGGGTAAAATCCCTGGCGTTGTCAAGTCGAGCTGGTAGGCACGTGGGCGTGGAAGGGAGGATCCTTTTATGAATATTACCGATCCTGTCGCGGATATGCTCACACGCATTAGAAATGCGAATGTTGTCTATCATGAGATGGTGGACATGCCTCTTAGCAAGATGCGCTTAGAAATGGCGCGCATCCTCAAAGAGGAGGGCTATATCCGTAACTATAAGACGATCAATGACTCAAAAAAGCCGATGCCTGTTCTTAGGTTAACTATGAATTATGGACCGGCGAGGGAGCGAGTGATCCAGGGACTGCGCAGGATAAGCAAACCCGGACGCCGCATTTATGTGGGCAAAGAAGAACTGCCAAAAGTAATAGGTGGTCTCGGAATTGCTATGATCTCCACATCAGCAGGACTTATGACCGATGCAGAAGCGCGTAAGCGCGGACTTGGCGGCGAAGTCGTTTGCTATGTTTGGTAATGGGGGTGGCATAGGTGTCTAGAATAGGACGTAAACCGATCCCACTTCCAACGGGGGTAGAGATCAAAATTGATGGCAAACTTGTCTCGGTAAAGGGCTCAAAAGGAACTCTTGAGATGCAAATTATGCCTCATATCGATGTTACGCAAGAAGATGCAAATCTCATAGTAACGCGTCAAAGTGAAATTAAAGCTGTACGCGCTGCTCACGGTATGACTAGGGCTATCCTCAATAATATGGTCACAGGAGTTAACAGTGGTTTTGAAAAAGTTCTTGAAATCGTCGGAGTTGGTTATCGTGCTCAGATGCAAGGAAAGAATCTGGTTCTAAGCCTTGGTTTTTCACACCCTGTGGAGTTAGTCCCTCCTACGGGTATAGAGTTTGTATGTGAAAGTCCGACAAAGATAGTGGTACGCGGTATTGACAGACAACTAGTAGGTCAGATCGCATCAAACATCCGCGAGTATCGCCCGCCCGAACCGTACAAGGGCAAGGGTATTAGGTACTCGGGCGAGTATGTAATCCGCAAGGCCGGCAAGGCCGGCGCCAAGAAGTAAGGCGAGGTGAAGGACGTTGATTAGTAATCGCAGTCGCAATAAAATGCGGGAGCTCCGCCATCGTCGCCTCAGGAAACAGATCTCAGGCACTGTGGAGCGTCCCCGTCTTGCAGTATTCGGCAGCTTGAAACATATTTATGCTCAGGTTATCGACGACGTAAAGGGTACGACACTTGTGTCAGCTTCAACCATGGAGCAGACATTCAAGGATATGGAGGGCACGGGAAACCAGGAAGCAGCAAAAGTAGTTGGCAAGCTGGTTGCTGAACGTGCTCTGGCGCAGGGAATCAATGCTGTCGTTTTTGACCGCGGCGGACATGTCTATCATGGCAGAGTCAAGGTCCTGGCAGAAGCGGCGCGCGAAGCCGGCCTGAAGTTCTAGGAGGAGGCAGAAGAACGTGGCGAGAGAGACACAGAGCAACAAATCATATAGCAGCAGAGGCCTTGAACTTACTGAACGTATTATTCACATAAACAGAGTAGCCAAGGTCGTAAAGGGCGGAAAACGTTTCCGTTTCAGCGTGCTTGTAGTTGTCGGAGACAGCGTCAATCAGGTAGGTCTGGGGATAGGCAAAGCTAAGGAAATTTCTGAGGCTATGCGCAAGGGTATTGAGCATGCGAAAAAGAACATGGTCGATCTCAAGAAGGTAGGAAATACTATTCCTCACCCCATAATCGGAAAGTTTGGAGCAGCAGAAGTTCTCCTTCGTCCGGCGGCTCCCGGTACCGGTGTTATTGCCGGCGGAGCTGTACGTGCAATTATGGAACTTGGCGGAGTGAAAGACATACTGACTAAGGTCATTGGAAGAACTTCCAATCCAATCAATGTTTCCTATGCGACAATGTCGGCCGTAAAAAACATGAGAACGCCCGAAGAGATTCGCAGGCTGCGCGGTAAAGACCGTAAGGAAGCGTAGGAGGTTGAACAGACAATGGCTAAAGTAACAATAACGTGGAAAAAAAGCACAATAGGCCGTCCTCCCCGTCAGGCGAGGACTATTAAGGCACTTGGCTTTAATAGACTGAATGATACAGTCTGTCACGAGGATTCTCCGCAGATCATGGGAATGGTCAATTCCATCTCTCATCTGTTGGAATGGACCGTAGAGGAATAGGGAGGTACTGGCATGAATCTTCATGATCTTTGTCCCGCAGAGGGTTCACGTAGAAAGAAAAAACGTCTTGGTCAGGGTATTGCCAGCGGACATGGTAAGACCGCAGGTAAAGGACATAAAGGACAGAAAGCAAGGGCTGGAGTATCTATCAAAGCTAACTTCGAAGGAGGCCAGATGCCTCTTGCCCGTCGCATTCCTAAACGTGGATTCAGTAATTTTCGTTTTGCAATTAAATATGAAATAGTTAACCTTGCGGCTCTTGAAGATCGTTTTGAAGCCGGATCTGAAATTACTGCTGAGAGCCTTTATGCTCTTCGTCTAATATCAGGTCCCGACAAACCGGTCAAAATCCTTGGGGTTGGCGAAATTTCAAAGGAACTTACAGTGCATGCTAACGCCTTTAGCGCATCGGCTGCAAAAAAAATTGAAGCAGCCGGCGGAAAGGCTGAGGTGATTTAAGTGATTGATTCCTTCCGGGATGCCTTTAGACTGCCTGACCTTAAGCGACGGATACTTTTTACTCTTGCCGCATTGTTCATTTACAGGTTGGGCGCACATTTGCCTACGCCTGGAGTGAATGCAGCGGCTCTAGGAAAGCTTTTTGAGCAGGGCGGCGTTTTAGGTTTCCTGGACCTCTTTGCAGGTGGAGCACTTAGCAGATTCAGTATATTTGCTTTGGGTGTGACCCCCTACATCAACTCAAGTATTGTAATGCAGCTGTTGCAAGTTGTAGTGCCAAGCCTTGAAAAGATGCAGAAAGAGGGAGAAGAAGGGCGAAAGAAGATAGTACAGTACACACGTTACGGTACTATCGCATTTGCACTTATTCAGGCAGTCGGAATGACAGGCTGGCTCAGGAATCTTGGTATTTTTACAGGCAGCTGGTTGGACATAGCACTTGTTGCTGTTACACTTACTACCGGAGCGGTGGCTGTAATGTGGCTTGGCGAAGTTATGTCGGACCACGGAATAGGAAACGGCATATCGCTTTTAATATTTGCAGGTATAGTTGCGAGGATTCCAGAAGCTATAATAAGAACCTTTACTCTGGTAAGACTTGGAGAAATGAATATACTTATCGTGCTCGCTGCAATAGTTGTCATGGTTGCAGTGGTTGCTGGCTGTGTAATGCTTCAGGAAGGGCAACGCCGTCTCCCTGTACAGTACGCAAAGCGCATGGTAGGTAACAAGATGTATGGAGGGCAGAGCAGCTTTATTCCTCTGAGAGTTAATACAGCTGGAGTTATACCGATAATTTTTGCATCATCGGTACTTCTCTTCCCCTATACAATATCTGGTCTTTTCCAGCATAGTTTCGCACAGACGGTGCAGAAGGCATTTAGCCCAAGCAGTCCCATTTATATGATTCTTTACGTCTCGATGATAATATTTTTCTCCTATTTCTATACGGCGGTTGTTTTCAAACCTGAAGACATATCGACAAATATGAAAAAAAACGGAGGGTTTATCCTTGGTATACGCCCGGGCAGACCCACAACAGACTACATCGAGAAGGTCATGGGGCGCATTACTCTGGGAGGCGCAGTAGCACTTGCGATAATTGCCGTAGTTCCTACTATGATGACAGGGCTTATGAACATCAACACTTTTTATTTCGGCGGAACAGCTGTGATAATAGTTGTTGGAGTAGCTCTCGACACTGTACACCAAATAGAGGGACAGCTTATAATGCGTCATTATGAAGGGATACTGAAGCGCCGCGGAGGCAAGTCTGGCGGCCTTCTGAGACTTTAGTTCGGAGGTATGTGATGCGTATCATACTGATCGGGGCTCCCGGCTCAGGAAAAGGAACTCAGGCTGAGAACATCAAGCAGAAATATCCAATTGCCCATATATCCACGGGAGATATTCTCAGGGCAAATGTCAAAGCAGGTACCGAGCTCGGAAAAAATGCTAAAGAATATATGGAATCCGGGAAACTGGTACCTGATGAAGTTATTATTGCAATGGTCAAATCGAGACTCCAAGAGCCAGACTGTAAAGATGGGTTTCTTCTAGATGGGTTTCCCAGGACAAAAACTCAGGCTGAAGCTCTCGATTTAATTTTAAAAAAGCTTGGCATCTTACTTGACGCAGTTGTCCAGTTGGATGTAGATGATGAGACCGTAATCAGGAGGCTTACTACAAGAAGGGTTTGCAAATCCTGCGGTGAGATTTACAATGTACTTTTTAAACCGGCAAGAATTGAAGGAATCTGTGATAAGTGCGGCGGAGAAGTAATCCAGCGTAATGACGACATAGAAAGTGTTATTCGCAACCGCCTTACCGTCTTCCACGAACAGACAGCACCTTTGATTGATTATTACCAAAGCAAAGACTTGCTTATTTCGGTCGATGCAGCCGGCGGAAAGGACGTTGTCCTGAAACTTCTTGAAAAAATGAAGGACGTGGGTAAATGATTACTTTTAAAAGTGATCGTGAACTTGCAAAAATGCGTCAAGCTGGGCGTATTGTAGCTGATATCCTCAAGCTTATGAAAGACATGGTCAAACCGGGTGTTGATACTTATACTCTGGATCAAGCGGCTGAAGCTCTTGTTTTAAAAGAAAACGCTAAACCTGCGTTTAAGGGCTATAAAGTTCCTTGGGTATCCACACCTTTTCCCGGTACAATATGTGCTTCTGTGAATGATGAAATAGTACACGGGATTCCTTCCAGAGAGAGGGTGCTTCAAGAAGGCGACATCATTAGCATCGATACAGGAGCCTCATATAATGGCTTCTTTGGAGATGCGGCCTGTACCTTTGCAGTTGGTAAGATAAGTGAGGATCGACAGCGGCTGCTCGACATTACACTTGAATCACTGCACAGGGGAATGAATGCGGTAAAAGTAGGCGCAACGCTTGGAGACATCGGATATGCAATAGAAAATCTTGTAATCCCATTAGGATTCGGTTTAGTGAGGGATTATGCAGGACACGGCATAGGACGTAAGCTCCACGAAGCACCACAGGTGCCCAATTTTGGAAAGCCCGGCACCGGGATAACTCTCAAAGCCGGGATGACATTCTGTATTGAACCGATGGTTATGGATGGGGCCGAAGAGGTAAAAAACCTATCTGACAATTGGACTGTAGTTACAGCAGATGGCAGCGATGCCGCTCATTTTGAAAATAGTCTTCTTGTTACCAATGATGGTGTGGAGATACTTACTCCATGGGAGTGATCCCTGACTTACAGGAAGGGTATCTTAAGACAGGCGATGTAGTTTTAGTTCGCCAAGGAAAGAATAAAGGTAAGTTTTTCGTAGTGGTGAAAACTGAAAGTGAAGCACGAGTCTTCATAGCTAACGGAGTCAACTATTCCGTTGAGAAGCCTAAAAAAAAGAACGTGAAGCACCTTCAAAAGACACTAATGAATCTCGAAGATGTGGCTGGGCGTGTTGCTGGCGGGAAACCCCTGGACAACGGCTGGTTGATACAGAAGTTTTCCGTAATTCTGGATAACAGCGACACATCTTGGAGACAGGGAGGTTGAGGCTACTGCATGGCCAAAGAAGAAGTAATTGAAGTAAAAGGCAAGGTAGTGGAGCCACTGCCCAACGCCATGTTCCACGTAGAACTGGAAAATGGCCACAAGATACTGGCTCACGTTTCTGGAAAGATGCGGATGCATTTTATCAGGATTCTTCCGGGAGATCGTGTGTTGTTGCAACTTTCGCCTTATGACCTTACACGAGGGCGGATAACATACAGATATAAGTAAATATTATGGTTTTGGATTAATCTCTGTAAAGAGATTTTCAGTATTTCTCAAGGAGGTCTGCATCAATGAAAGTAAGACCGTCAGTAAAGGTAATTTGTGAGTATTGCAGAATAATCAAACGCCATGGCGTGGTACGCGTGATATGCAGCAGAAATCCGCGTCACAAACAGCGCCAAGGAGCGAGGAGGTAGCAGGATGGCTCGTTTAGCCGGTGTCGACCTGCCGCGTGAGAAGAGGATCGAAATAGCCCTTACCTATATTTTTGGTGTAGGTCCGTCAGTCGCACAGCAGATAATCGCAACAACAGGCATCAATCCAAACACTAGGGTCAAAGACCTTACTGAAGAGGAAGAGCAGAAGCTGCGCGCGGAGCTTGAAAACAACCATAAGGTTGAAGGTGACCTTCGCCGTGAGATAGCTATGAATATTAAGCGTCTGATGGATATCGGTTGTTACCGTGGTATCAGACATCGTCAGGGTCTTCCTGTCCGCGGACAGAGGACTAAGACAAATGCCCGCACACGCAAAGGTCCCAAAAGGACAGTTGCAGGCAAGAAGAAAGTCGCGAAATAAGGCTTGATCAAGGAGGGAACAACAGGTGGTAAAACGCGTACAGCGTAGTCGTAAACGTAAAGAAAGAAAGAATGTAAGTTACGGCGTCGCTCACATTTTTTCAACATTCAACAATACTATAGTGACGCTAACTGACAAGCAGGGCAATGCACTTTCATGGGCATCAGGAGGTAATGTTGGCTTTAAGGGAGCACGTAAGTCAACACCCTATGCTGCTCAGATGTCTGCAACTCAGGCGGCTAAGGTTGCTCAGGATAACGGAGTAATCGAAATTGACGTTATTGTAAAGGGACCGGGACCTGGCCGTGAATCTGCTATTCGATCGCTTCAGGCAGCCGGACTCCAGGTAAATGTGATCAAAGATGCAACCCCTATCCCGCACAATGGCTGCCGCCCGCCCAAGCGGCGTCGCGTGTAGGCTACAAAGGAGGTAAAAGACTGGTATGAGCAGGTACACAGGACCTGTCTGCAGGCTATGCCGGGCAGAGGGGACGAAGCTCTTTCTTAAAGGGGACCGCTGTTACACAGAGAAGTGCGGTCTTACAAAGCGTAATTCAAGGCCGGGTCAGCATGGTACCCGCCGTAGCAAAATGAGCGAATATGGACTTCGCTTGAGAGAAAAACAGAAGCTACGCCGTTTTTACGGACTAAATGAGTCTCAATTTAGCAACGTTTACAAGAAGGCAAGCATGCTTCCAGGACAGACTGGTCATAACTTTCTTCAGCTTCTCGAATGCCGTATAGATAACATCGTTTATCGTCTGGGATTTGGAGTAAGTCGTAGTCAGTCAAGACAGTTAGTTACCCATGGACATTTCACAGTAAATGGCCGCAAGCTTGATATCCCTAGTGCTCTTCTTAAGGCAGGAGACGTTATTACTGTCGCCGAAGGAAGCAGGGAAGTTGTTCTTTTAAAGGAAAATTCTGAAGCAGCAGCAGTCCGTGCCATTCCGACCTGGCTCTCCTTCAGTCCTGATTCCATGACAGGCAATCTATTAACATTGCCAATTCGTGAACAGATCGAAGTACCTGTAAACGAACAGCTTGTTGTTGAATTCTATGCCCGTTAGGGAAACGAAAGGTGGGGGAGAATATGGAGCATGATCGCCATGAGATCATAGTACAAGAATCCACCCCGTCATACGGCAAAATTACCATTGAGCCGCTAGAAATTGGCTATGGGGTAACTCTGGGCAACTCGCTTCGCAGAGTTCTTCTCTCTTCTATCAGTGGTGCTGCCATTGTTGCGGTGCGTATTGAGGGGGTTCTTCATGAGTTCAGTACTGTCCCTGGTGTAAAAGAGGATGTTATTGAGCTTTTGGTTAACCTTAAACATATACCGGTCCGCTGTCACTCTTCAGCTGTAACTACTCTTAGGCTTGAAGTAAAAGGCCCTAAAGTGGTTACGGCGGGAGATATAGAGCCAGACAGTGAAGTCGAATTCCCGGATCCCGAAGCATTCTTATGTACCCTTGAAGAGGGTGCCAGTTTGGTGATGGATCTTTACGTCGCTACCGGTACAGGATACTTGCCGCTTGACCGTCCTCGGGCTTCTTATTTACCCGTAGACGCTCTCCAGACAGACGCACTTTATTCACCTGTTAAGAGGGTAAAGTATGATATTCAGGATAAGAGGATGGGTCAGAGAACAGACTTTGACAGTCTTACACTTGAAATATGGACAAACGGTGTAGTCTCTCCTGAGTCTGCAGTTATACAGGCAAGCAGGGTCCTCAAAGGTTACTATTCCTCGGTAGTTGATTCTTTGGCCGGCCCTGGTAGCAGCGCATTAGAAGAGATAATAAAAAGTGAGGAAAGCGGAAAAATCCCAGCTGGAGCTCCGGGGTTTGAAAAACAAGCTGTAATGGCTGGTTATCCAATGGGTGAGAATTCTATTTACTACAGGCCGGTCCGTGATTTGGAACTTTCCGTCCGTAGTGAAAATTGTCTTCTTCGCGGTGGAGTACATGTAATAGGCGAACTAGTTTCAAGGACGAGAGAAGATCTTCTCAAGACACGTAATCTGGGCAAGATATCGCTCAGGGAAATAGAAGAGAAGCTTGCTAAATTCGATTTGACTCTAAGCGGTGACATTAATTCACCGGCAGACGGCAACTCCGAAACGAATGAAGAGAAACAAAAGGAGGAAATTTAAATGAGACACCGCGTAGGAACAAGGCGGTTGGGACGCTACAGCTCCCATAGGTTGGCCATGCTTGGAAATATGGCTGCCAGTCTCTTCATTGAGGGTAGCATTGTGACTACAATTTCTAAGGCAAAGGAAGTTCGCAGCGTAGCCGAGAAGCTTATCACCAGAGCTAAATCAGGCAACCTCAACGACCGTCGTCTTGTCGTGGCACGCTTACCGCATAAAGAGGCTGTAACAAAGCTTTTCAATGAACTGGGACCGAAGTATGCTGAACGCAACGGCGGTTATACTAGGATAGTAAAACTTGGCGCCCGTATCGGCGATGCTTCCGAGATGGCGGTTATACAGCTGGTCGACTAATTTAATGAGTTTAGGTACGACCCTTTATCTCGAGGGTGCGGAGTTCCAGTATCAAGAGGCCGAGAAAAAGATACTTAAAGGCATCGATCTGGAAATCCGCGCCGGTGAGTGGATTGCACTTCTTGGACCTAACGGATCGGGGAAATCTACTTTACTGAAACTGTTCAATGCCCTGCTGCTTCCATCGCAGGGCTGTTGTTTTATTGATGGAATAAATACAAAGGAGACCAACGTCTCAGAGATAATAAGGTCAAAAGTTTCGATAATATTTCAAAACCCTGAAGATCAAATAGTAGCCTCAGTGGTAGAAGAAGACACAGCTTTTGGACCGGAAAATCTTGGTCTACCATCTCCTGAGATAAAAAAAAGGGTGAAAGAAGCTCTTACCGAAGTTGGACTTTGGGAGATGAGAAAACAACCCGTCTCCTCACTCTCAGGTGGGCAAAAGCAGAGGCTGGCGCTTGCAGGTGTACTTGCGATCAAACCAGGCGCACTTTTGCTTGATGAAGCAATGTCAATGCTCGACCCTTCCTCGAGAAAGAGTTTTCTTGATCTTATTAAAAGAGAGCACGGCTATGGCAGGACAATAGTGCAAGTCACGCATAGGCTGGAAGAGATAGTTGACTCAGACAGGACGTTTATTATCACTGACGGAGAATTATCCTGGCATGGAAATACAGAAACTTTTTTGTCGATGTCAGATGATAGCATTAAAAATATGGGGTTTGCCAAGCCCCCTGTTGCAGTTCTTAAAGAAGAGCTGGTGAAGAATGGTACAGTAGCGATGTCGACAAAGTCTAATATTGCAGATATCAGGGAAAAACTATGCCTCTAACAGTAAAAAACTTAAGTTTTACTTATAACCTAGGTTTGCCTACTGAGGTAAATGCTCTAAGGAATATATCATTCAGTGCAGATAAAGGTGAGATACTTTCCATAGTAGGGCATACCGGTAGCGGGAAATCAACGCTGGCTCTACATTTGAACGGCCTTTTTATCCCACAGGATGGCGAAGTTATTATAGATGGAATAAAAATCGATAATAGTCATGCACAATTACGAAAGATTCGTCAATCTGTCGGCCTTGTCTTTCAGTATCCTGAACAGCAGATTTTCGCAGAAACAGTACACGATGAGATCGCATTTGGACCTCAAAACTGGGGGTTAACAGGTGCTCTTCTAGAGGAAAGGGTACTGTATGCTATGAATGCTATTGGTTTGGACCCTTCTTTTGCTTCGGCTAACCCCTTTCTGCTTTCAGGGGGGGAGAAAAGGCGAGTGGCCATTGCATCAATACTTGCATCTGAGCCTACCTATCTCGTGCTCGACGAGCCCACTGCTGGACTTGATTATAATGGTCTTTGTGAACTTACAGCCCTTTTGAAGTCTATGGCTGAAAAGGGGATATGTGTAATTCACATAACACATGATCTTGAGCTTGCGTTAAATATAAGCGACAGGATCCTTATTATATCTGAGGGCGCAGTAACAGCATGCGATACTCCGACATTTATATCACAAATGCTTTCCAATATAAATGTGAAAGGACTCATACTCCCTGAGATATTATCCTTATCCTATGAGATGAAAAAAAAAGGAAGCATCGAATACGTTACTTCTGACCCATATAAACTGGCAGAGCAGATTAAGGCGGCAAAAACAAGATGTCATTGATTAAAGGGGTTACACTTGGCCAGTATATGCCGGCCGATTCGTTTATCCACAAACTTGATCCTCGGTGTAAACTATTTATAACAGTGCTTTCAATGGTGGCTATCTTTATCTCTGATAATTTTTTAGCACTGGCAATGTGGGCATCTTTGATATTGTTTTTAACAAAGAGGTCAAAAATACCTGTTAGGGCATTAATGAAATCGGCTAAACCAATAATGATACTGATAATTTTTACATCATTCCTTCATGTTTTCTTTACAGGAGGAGATGATATAATTTTTTCTATAGGACCATTGAAAGCAAGTGCAGCGGGAATTCTGATGGCAATTAGAATAGGACTGAGACTCTATCTTCTCGTTTTATTCACTGCCCTCCTTACGTTCACAACCAGTCCTTCTGAACTTTCTGATGGTCTTGAAGCAGTTTTGGGACCACTTAAACGTATTGGATTTCCTGCGCATGAGGTCGCAATGATGATGACGATTGCACTGAGGTTTATTCCGACTTTATTTGAAGAGACAGAGAGAATAATCAATGCGCAGGTTTCCAGAGGTGCAGATTTTCACAGTGGCGGCCTTGTCAAAAGAGCGAAAGCCTATATACCGGTTTTAATACCATTGTTTGTACTAGTCTTTAAACGCGCGGATACACTTGCTTTTGCAATGGAAGCAAGGTGCTACCGAGGTGGAAAGGGCAGAGTGAGGATGCATCCTCTCAATTGGGGGACTACTGAAACCAAAACGGCCATAGCCTTTATAATATTTGTCGCTACGGTGATAGTTTTGAACAGGTGTGCGTAATGACGATCAAATATGCAGCTGAATTGAGTTATAACGGCTCACTTTTCTGCGGTTGGCAGAATCAGAATAATGGTCCTTCTGTGCAGGAAAAGATAGAAGAGGCGCTTTCAATGTTGAACAAACAGCCTGTCTCTGTTATTGGGGCGGGAAGGACCGATTCAGGGGTACACGCAAAAGCACAAGTCTGCAGTTTTGACATGTCAAAAGAGTGGGACGAATACAGTTTATTGATGGCTTTAAATTCTAAACTTCCTGAAGGTATCTCAGCTATAAGACTTACAAAGACAAAACCCGATTTTCACCCAAGGTTTGACGCACTGAGAAGAGAATATATATATATTTTATGGACTGGAAGGACAATATATCCCCATATTAAACCTTATACTTATTGGATAAAAGGTACAAATTACAATTGGGAGCTTGCTTCTAAGGCATGTGTTTTCTTGGAAGGCGAACATAACTTCGAGAATTTCTGCCGCCTGTTGAAAGTCCCTGATAATCCAGTTCGAACGATGTACAAAGTTAGACTTTATAGGCGCGGCTTTTTTGTTTGGCTTAGAGTAGTTGGCGACGGTTTTTTAACAAACATGGTGAGGATTATGATGGGAAATCTTCTCCTTGTCGCCAAAGGCGCAAGAGAGCCTGAATGGATCAAATCCCTTTATGAACCAGGCTTCGACAGGAATTTATCAGGTAGGACATTGCCTCCAGAAGGCTTGTTTTTGTGGAGGATAGATTACGGAGAATCCTTGTGGAATAGCCACAATAGAACCCTTTGATGTAAAATGGTTTTGTTTAAGAGTAGGAGCCTTTCTGGGGCATCCTCGATAGTTTGGGAGGCTGGCTGATTTGTGGAGTAAAGATATTGGAATTGACCTTGGGACTGCAACGGTAATAGTTTTTATAAAAGGAAAAGGATTAGTTCTCAGAGAGCCATCTGTAGTAGCACTTGACCAGAATACGGGCAAGATCCTCTCCGTAGGAGAAGATGCGAAGGTCATGATAGGAAGGACGCCTGAAAATGTTGTTGCGATACGTCCTCTTAGAGATGGTGTCATCGCTGACTACACAATGACAGAGGTAATGCTGAGAGAATTTATAAAAAAGGTAACGACTGGAATAGAAAGAATCGTCAGACACAGGGTAATGATAGGTGTTCCTGCCGGAGCAACCGATGTCGAGAGGCGTGCTGTGCTAGAGGCGGCACTTGAAGTAGGAGCGAAAGAGGCATACCTGATAGAGGAACCTATGGCAGCTGCAATTGGAGCAAACATGCCCGTTGGAGAACCGGTTGGAAACATGATAGTCGATATCGGTGGTGGAACAACTGACATGGCGATAGTTTCCCTCGGCGGACTTGTTGTTTATGAATCACTTCGTGTGGGCGGAGATAAATTTGATGAAGCCATAATAAGGTATATGAGACGTCAGTACAATCTTGCCATAGGAGAGCAGACTGCAGAGGAGCTCAAGAAAACAATAGGGTCATGCAGAGAAAGAATGCCGGAAAAAACCATGGAAATCAGGGGCCGAGACCTTGTTCAGGGCCTTCCCAGACAAATAACAGTATCCAGCTCTGATGTTGCAAGAGCGATAGAAGAACCAGTTGGAGCAATAATAGCAGGTATTAAGAGAGTTTTGGAGAAAACACCGCCGGAGTTGGCAGCTGACGTAATAGACAGAGGAATAATTCTAACAGGAGGTGGTGCATACCTTCATGGAATAGATCAGCTGATAATAGAAGAGACTGAAATAAATACGGTAGTCGCAGAATCAGCATCTGAGTGTGTCGCCTTAGGTACAGGGATTGCTCTTGAGTCGATAGATAAACTTAAAGAGACAGGGGCTATTTACTCTGCGACAAGACGTGGATACAAAGGGAGATAGAACCGTTCAACCCTCCCCCGTTTTTTATAAAAACCTGATTCTACTAGAAAAAGAAAACATTCACACATAAAGATTATATCCACTTAATGAACTAGTAGGAACATATAAGACCAAAAATTGGAATTAAAACGCGATCAATACCCAGGATTACAAAATTAGGCTGATTGTACAATTGAAATTTATTTTATTAAATATTAGAAAATGTATAATGTAATATTATTAAAGACCTATGATACAAAAAGATAATCGAAATCAAAGAAATATTCGATTATTTAAAAAACACCAACCAAAGTAACTAAATAATAGCTTGTAATAAGACGAATTGTACGGTATATTCTGCAAATACACTCTTGCTTTAAACAGGCTTGGATACTAAAATACTATAGTAGGTTGTATTGAATAATGAACTAATATAGATACATGGTACAAAATTCGAAGGGGGTTACTTCAAATGACAGCAAAATTTTCAGTTGCGCCAAAGGATGTTTTTAAAACAATCGAGAGTTTTATGCTCAGAGATGGCTTTGATATCGTCATTGACATGGAGAAGTCCAAGGGCAGCCATATCCACGATTCGGCTACAGGGGCAGACTGGCTTGACTTTTACACATTCTTTGCATCATCTCCTTTTGGAATGAACCATCCAAAACTAGTAACCGAAGAATTCAAAGAGAAAATTTTCCGCGTTGCAGTAAACAAGGTGGCAAATTCTGATATTTATACTCAGGAAATGGCCGAGTTTGTGAAGATGTTTGGAGAAGTCGCCGTACCTAAGGGATTCAAACATACCTTTTTCATTGATTATGGAACACTGGCGGTAGAAAACACTTTTAAAGTTGCTATGGACTGGAAGGTAAGCAAGCTTCTTGCAGCAGGAAAAATCACAAAGGGCGAAGCTTATGATGGTAAAGTTGGAACCAAGATAATGCATTTCAACGAAGCTTTCCACGGTCGTAGTGGATATACACTTTCTGTCACAAATACTAATGACCCCAACAAACACCAGCGTTTCGCCAAATTTACAGAATGGCCGCGAATTATTAATCCGAAGGTTACATTCCCAGTTAGAGATCATATGGGTGGAGTTGAATGGCTTGAAGCCCTCTCTCTGAAAGAGATCAAACAGGCAATAGCTCGCGATCCTAACGGCATAGCTGCTGTAATCATCGAAACGATTCAGGGCGAAGGCGGAGATAACCATTTCCGCACAGAGTTCTTCCAGCAGTTGCGCCAAATTTGCGACGAGTCAGATATCATGTTCATATTGGACGAAGTCCAGTGCGGAATGGGCATAACCGGTAAGATGTGGGCATGGGAGCATCATTCACCTGTTAAACCCGACTTGTTTGCATTTGGTAAAAAAGCACAGGTGTGTGGACTGATAGCAGGTCCCAGGGTTGATGAAGTCGAGAAAAACTGCTTTACGGTTTCAAGCCGTATCAATTCAACATGGGGCGGAAACGCAGTAGACATGGTTCGCGCTGCTAGATATCTTGAGATTTATCGTGAAGAGAAAGTGCTTGATTATGTAGCGAATGTAGCTGGTCCTGCTCTTTTCAAAGGACTTAATGAACTTGAAGCAGAGTTCCCTGAATTTATCAGGAACGTAAGAGGTAAAGGACTAATGTGCGCATATGATATTTGTTCTCCTGAGCTTCGCGATAAATTCCTCAAAGAGTGCCATGAGAACAAGATGCTCATACTTGGATGTGGTAGTAACACAGTTCGCTTCCGTCCTGCACTCAACGTACCAATCGAGGACATCGAAAAAGGTATTGAGATTTCACGTAAGGCTGCTAAGGCTGTTTTTAAGAAGTAAAAAAACAATTTTGGCAAGTAAAGCTTATTTGCATGAAAAAGGTCCGGCATTTGCCGGACCTTTTAATTTTCGGTGTTTAACCAATTTCTAAAAAAAGGTAAAACTATCCTGTTATAATGTCAGTACTTGTGTTAGTTTCTATTTTGTCAGGTCTATCATGCTGTAGCTTAAAGGAGATAAGTCCATGTTCGAACTTTTCAAGGAAATCAACTGGAGCCTTCTTGGCACACTGGCGCTAGTCAGTGCTCTGGTAGCATGGGCTGGCGATATCATAGGCATGAAACTTGGTAAAAAAAGAGTGACTTTTTTGAAACTGCGTCCCAAATATACATCCAGGATTATCTCTGTTGTTACAGGAATAGGTATCGCCTTGTTCACGCTCCTTGTGATAAGCGTTGCTGTAGAGCCTGTAAGGACTGCTCTTTTTAGTATGCATTATGTGCAAAATCAGATTACAAATTTGACTGTGGAACTTCAGCAAAACAGAACAAATCTGCAGGGAATGGAAGTTGAGCTTTTCAGGAGCAAAGGAGACGTTAATGAAAAACAAGAAGAACTCAAGGCTCTTGAGCAGCAGCTTGCGATTGGCACGAAGAATCTTAAGGGAGCCCGAACTGAGCTAGAAAATATGACTAAAATAAAGGAAAAAACAGAAAAAGAACAGAAAGTACTCTTTGAAGAAAAAGCAATTTTAGAAAAGGAAAGCAAAAAACTTGAAACTTCGGTAGCGTCTCTTAAGTCAGAAGCGGAGAAACTAAAAGCAGATGTACAGCGTCTTAGAGAAGGCAGAATCGCTGCAATGACGGGAGAGAGGCTTGCACAGGGCGTAATAAGCGGAGCCCAACTGACCCCACTGCAAGTTGATCAAGCTGTCGAACGACTTATCGGAGAGACCCAGGCACTCTTGGCCTACCGTTTTGGCACAAAGCCAGATGCGATAAAAAAACCATTGGTAGATAAAAATTCTATAGACAGAGCGAAATCTGCTTTGTCAAAAAATTCGGGACGTTATCTACTCAGATTGAGAGCTCTTTCAAATGCAGTGGAGGGAGAGCCGGTCATGGCTGAATTAGAGACATATATCACTAAGCTGATATTTAATGCGAGTTCTTTGTTGGCAGAGAAAAATATTAAAAAAGGGTTGCCCAGGGGGGATCTGGAAGAGATTTTATTTCTAATGCTTAGAGACGTCAATGCAAGAGCTGCTAAAGAAGGCGTTCTGAGGGATCCTCTTAGCGGTAATGTGGGTTCAATAGATACAGCGGAGTTCATGCAGGCTTTAGAGAATATAATGAAATCTAAATCAGATTCAAGAATTAGGATATTTGCTGCCGAGGATATTTATACGGAGGGCCCGGTAAAGATCAAATTTGAAATTGATTAAAAGCATATTTTCATGTATGACCATAATTTTTTAATCTCCGAAAGATTGTCTTTTTTGGAAGCAAAAAGGGTCTGTTTTCGTCAAGTTTTTTAACATGAAGGAAAGAGGTTTTAAATATGCTCATTGTAGCCTGTCAGAAATGTGGCGAAGTCAAAGTCCTTGCGGGCTCGCCCGGTCCGGGTGGTATTGCTCGGGCTGTATGGACTTGTTCGAAGTGCGGAGCCGGGCAGGTTATGGAGCTGACAATCAGCAAAGATGCCAGAAGGGGAGACCTTCGTAAAATAATTGGAGGTCTTGCACTTGCCGGCCCTGCGCCTGAAAAACCTGGAACAATCCAAGAAAATGACGAAGGATACGACTATGGTGAAGATGAAGAAACAGAGGAAAGACTTAATGAAACAAAATTTTGAAAACAAAGAAAATATATGCCCGGGTTATTATTATTACGACAGCAAGCTTGCGATAACCACGGAAGAGCTACAGGATTTATACAGGTTTACACGATGGGGCAGGAGTCGTTCTCTTGAGCAGATTGAAAAGATGCTTGAAGGAACGAGTATGTGTTTTTCTGTTAGGTATAATGGTAAACTCGTTGCCTTTTGCAGAATACTGACAGATTTTGTTTTTAGGGGGTCTCTCTGGGATATTTTAGTCCATCCCGA
>JAAYEY010000091.1 GCA_012728505.1 Synergistaceae bacterium
ATATTCCCCGCCCAGCACTATGTAACTTCGTCTGACGCGATAAACAACGCTGTTGTACTGATAGAAAAGGAACTTGCGGATAGAGTTCTTGTGCTTGAGTCTGCCGGAAAGATTGTTGAGGCCCAGAGGCTGAAGATGAGGACGAAATACGACCTTGAGATGCTTCTTGAGGTTGGCTACTGCTCAGGGATAGAGAACTATTCCCGTTTCCTTGATGGACGTGAGCCGGGAGATGCGCCGGGGACTCTTATGGATTTCTTCCCAGAAGATGCGCTAAAATTTATTGATGAATCACATATGACACTTCCTCAGGTACGGGGCATGTACAACGGTGACAGGGCTAGAAAAGAAGTATTGGTAGAGCATGGATTTAGGCTCCCTTCCTGCCTTGACAACAGGCCGCTAAAGTGGGATGAATATGAGCCTCTGTTGAAGAACGCCCTTTTTATCTCAGCTACACCAGGTGATTATGAGTTTGACCATTCAGAACCCCCTGTTGAGCAGCTTATCCGTCCAACAGGTGTTACTGACCCGATAGTTGAGGTACACCCTGCCACAGGCCAGGTAGATGACCTGCTAGCTGAAGTGAGACCCATAATAGATAATGGAGAGCGTGTCCTTGTTTCCACTCTGACAAAACGGTCAGCGGAAGACCTTGCAGAGTATATGGCTGAACTTGGTATAAAGGTACGCTATATTCACTCAGAGCTTGACACTTTTGAAAGAGCTGAGCTGCTTCGGGACCTTCGACTCGGTGTCTTTGCCGTACTTGTTGGTGTAAACCTCCTTAGGGAGGGAATAGACCTTCCTGAAGTCTCTTTGGTAGCTATTCTTGACGCGGACCGCGAGGGATTCCTTCGAACGCACAGGACGCTGATACAGATGATTGGAAGGGCGGCAAGAAATCAGGCAGGAAAGGTCATTCTTTATGCGGACAGGATCACAGGCAGCATAGAGACGGCCATGAGTGAGACTGAAAGAAGAAGAATACGTCAGATATCATATAATGAGGAGCACGGTATAATACCTCAGACAATATCAAAGGCGGTAAAGGACTTACTTCCCGCAGAGCTTCTTGAAGATGGCGGCTATGCTGGAATGAGAGCTGCTTCTCCTCTAGGAGACGATAAAACCGCTCCCGATATAAATGAATTGGAACTAAGGATGTGGTCGGCAGTCGAGAAGCTTGATTTTGAGACAGCCGCGGAATTAAGGGATACTATTCAAATATTGAAAGGCGATGCAAAAATTGGAACAAAGCATAAAAATTACAGGAGCAAGGCAGCACAATCTAAAAAACATAAACGTAGAAATTCCTAAGAATCAACTTGTTGTCGTGACCGGACCATCCGGTTCCGGCAAGTCTTCTCTTGCGTTTGATACTATTTACGCAGAAGGACAGAGAAGATATGTGGAATCTCTTTCGTCATATGCAAGGCAGTTCTTGGGGATGTCTGACAAACCCGATGTTGATGACATAAGCGGGCTCTCTCCCGCTATCTCGATAGAACAGAAGGGTTCAGGACATAACCCTAGGTCAACTGTTGGAACTGTTACGGAAATCTATGACTACTTAAGGCTCCTTTTTGGAAGAGCGGGGACTCCGTACTGCCCGAGTTGTGGCAAAGAGGTGCGTCGTTACAGCGTCGATGAGATAGTAGACAAAATTTACAGAGACTATGAGGGCAAGCCGTTAGAAATATTTTCTCCTCTTATCAAAGGTAAAAAAGGAGAATATAAGAACCTGCTGCTCAAGCTTCGCCAACAGGGATACCTTAAGGCGAGAGTGGACGGTACAGTACTCTGGCTCGAAGAGGAAATAGAGCTCGACAAGAAGAAAAAGCACACCATAGAGTGCGTTATAGACAGGCTGAAGGTAAAGGAAGAGAACCGTCAGCGTCTCTCAGAAGCCGTTGAGATGTCGATGAAACTCTCAGAGGGGTTTGTTCTAATTGTCTCAGAAGGAATGGAAGAGTTGGAACTCACAGAAAAATATATTTGCGCGGATTGCGAGATAAGCCTTCCTGAAATCGAACCGAGGTTATTTTCGTTCAACAATCCTTACGGCGCTTGTCCGGACTGTTCAGGGCTAGGAGTTCATCTGCATTTTTCTGAAGACTTGGCGGTAAATCCCGATTTTCCTATCGGCGAAGGTGGATTCATTCCCTGGAAAAACATGAAATATATGATAGAGAAGGCTGAACTTCTTGCCGCTCGTTATGATGGCTGGGATCTCTCCAAACCATTTAAAGATCTTCCCGAGGCCGCAAAAAAAGCACTGTTATACGGTTCAGATGAGGTTATACCTATGGTTTTCAGCGACAAAAGAGGTGATTGGGAGTACAACGGTCATTATCCCGGATTGCTCCCTTGGCTTGAGAAACGAATGGGAGACACAGAATCGGACAATTATCGCGAAGAACTGCTCAGATACAGAACAGAAGACGTTTGTCAGACCTGTGGTGGTGCTAGGTTGAAACCTGAAGTACTTGCTGTGACTTTGGGTGGGTACAATATAGCGCAGTATACAGAGATGCCCATCGAGGACCTTCTGGTCGTTCTCCAGAATATGAAGCTTGGAGAAAAGGAAACCAAAATAGTCGGGCAGGCGCTTGTCGAGGTTCTAAAAAGGCTCTCTTTCCTCAATAACGTGGGAGCCGGCTACCTCAGCCTCTCGCGCAGAGCGGACACTCTTAGCGGCGGAGAGAGCCAGAGAATCAGGCTGGCAACTCAGATAGGCTCACAGCTTACAGGTGTGCTCTATGTGCTGGATGAACCGACTATAGGTCTCCACCCGAGAGATACGAATAGGCTCCTAGATACTCTCAAGTCTATAAGGGATATTGGAAACACCGTTATCATAGTTGAGCATGACAGAGAGACGATGATGGCAGCTGACTACATTCTAGAGCTCGGCCCCGAAGCCGGAGAGAACGGGGGCAACCTGATAGCCTGTGGAAGTGCTGCTGATATTATCAAAGGAGATACCCCGACTGCTCTCTACCTTAGAGGCGAGGCTGACGGAACGTATCGTCCCAAACCAACAAGACGAAAAGGCAAAGGAAAGTTGAAGATAAAAGGGTGTTCAGAAAACAACCTAAAAAACATAGATGTTGATGTTCCTCTTGGAGTCTTTGCCGCATTGAGCGGCGTATCAGGTTCAGGTAAGAGTACCTTGTTATATGAGATCCTCTACAAAGGTCTAAGGGGTAATTTTGACAAGGAATATAGGTACAGAGCAGGTAAATTCGAGAGCATTGAGGGTTATGAATCTCTGAGGAATGTCGTCCTTGTCGACCAGAGTCCGATTGGACGAACACCACGCTCCAATCCTGCAACATATACGGGGATCTTTACCCCTATACGTGAGTTTTTTGCACAGCTTCCTGAATCAAAGCTGAGAGGATACCAACCGGGCCGTTTCAGCTTTAACGTTAAGGGTGGAAGGTGCGAGTCATGCAAGGGAGATGGAGATCTCAAGGTTTCCATGCTTTTCCTGCAGGATGTCTACGTCAAATGCGATGTTTGCAAAGGAACTAGGTATAACAGAGAGACTCTTGAGGTTAAATATAAGGGGTTATCTATCGCAGATGTGCTTGCTCTGAGTGTCGACCAGGCAGCTGAACATTTTAAAGATATACCTAGGATAGCTAATAAATTGAAAGTCATTCAAGAGGCAGGGCTTGGGTATATAAAACTGGGACAGCCGGCGCCCACGCTAAGCGGTGGGGAGGCCCAAAGGGTAAAACTTTCTACTGAGCTCGGCAAAAGGTTCAGAGGAAATACACTGTATTTGCTTGATGAACCTACGACCGGGCTGCACTACAACGACGTAAAAAAACTTCTCAAGCTGCTGCACAAGCTCGTGGACCAGGGGAGCTCAGTTCTGGTGATAGAGCACAACCTTGACGTGCTTGCATCGGCGGACTACATAATGGATCTTGGTCCTGAAGGCGGAAAACGCGGCGGGAACCTAATCGCAAAAGGAACTCCCGAAGCAATTGCTGCGACGGATGGACCGACAGGAACGTATCTGGCGGCATTTTTCAACGACACAAAGGAAGGCAGGAAGGCCGTATGAGAGAAGAAAAGACAAGCGTAAGCGAAGATATTTGTTGGGGTAGAAACCCCGTAATGTCACTGCTCGAAGAATCTCCAGAAAAGTGCATGAAAGTACTGGTTTCAAAAACAATACAGCCTCATATAAAAGGCAAGCTTGGAGACCTTTGCAGAGCTGCGAATATTATCCTTCAAACGGTTGACTCTATGGCCCTGGATAGGATGACGAACAAAGAAAATCATCAGGGAGTTGTAGCTCACATGACTCCCATGAAACTTTGGGATGCTGAGGAACTTATACAAATGCTTCCTCCGGCACCGGAACCTGTGGTTATACTTCTATGCGACCATCTTCAGGATCCGCACAACCTCGGAGCTGTCATAAGAAGCGCTGAGGCCGCGGGAGCTTTCGCGGTCATGATTCCAAAGCGAGGGGGAGCACTTCCTACAGGAACAGTAGTAAAAACAAGTGCCGGGGCTGCGTTAAGACTGCCCATTGCAAAAACAGGGAATGTATCACAGACGATAAGGATGCTACAAGAAGCCAATTTTTGGGTAGTTGGGCTTTCAATGGAAGCGGAAGTTAGCCTTTTTAAAGAAGACATGCCGCTAAGGACAGTTATCGTAATAGGATCCGAAGGAGACGGACTGGGACAAGCTGTAGCGAAGTCCTGCGACGAGCTCCGGTTTATACCGATGTGCGGAAAGGCCGGCTCCCTGAACGCGTCTGTCGCGGCTAGTCTTG
>JAAYEY010000092.1 GCA_012728505.1 Synergistaceae bacterium
AAGTATTATAGACCCTGCAGAGAATATAGGAGGGGCGGCTGTAAGGGAAGCTAAGAGATAACCAACAAATATGCCTGTTATAATTCCTATTGTTCCTCCTATCATTGAAAGGATTACTGCTTCAATAAGGAACTGGAAGCGTATATCGCGTGATTTCGCGCCCACTGCCATCCTTATGCCTATCTCTCTGGTGCGTTCAGTTACAGAGACGAGCATTATGTTCATAATACCTATCCCTCCTACGACCAGTGATATTACGGCGATAGACCCAAGAAGCATGGACATTATTGCTGTAGTCTTGCGACGCGCTTCCAACATTTGTGATATGTTTCTTACCGCGAAGTCATCCGGTTCTCCCCTTTTGATCTTGTGTCTTTCCCTCAAAAGGGCCTCTGTTTCATTTTGTATATACTGAAGTGCGTTCATAGATACACCTTTAATGTAGATACTATTGATCCTTCCGGGGGTATTCCATCTGACCAGTCGCCTCTGGGCTGCCGTGATCGGTACCAGTACAAAATCATCCTGGTCCTGCCCCATGGTGCTTTGTCCTTTCGAACTGAAAACTCCTATTATCGTAAAGGGTATTTTCTTGATCCTGATCGATCTGCCTACAGGATCTTCTCCAAAAAACATTTTATCCGCTATGGTTTTGCCTATTACTGCTATCTTGGCTCCCTGTCTCACGTCACTCTCATTTATGTTTCGGCCGTATTCTACTTCCCATTCTTGAACTATCGAATAGGAAGGAGTGCTTCCTGTAACGCTTGTACTCCAGTTTGTGTTCCCGTAAACAAGTTGGGCTGAAGTGGTTATCATAGGTGCGACGGCGTCTATACCCGATACCTCGCGTTCGATGGCAAGTGCATCGTCGTATGTAATGTATTTCACTACCGCCGCTGCTGATGATGCCGACCTGTCAGGAAAGACCATTATAAAATTGCTCCCGAAGGAGGCTATCTGTTCATCTATGCTTTTGTTCGCACCCTGACCCACTGCAAAAGCGGCTATCACCGCCGCAACTCCTATGATTATCCCAAGAGTGGTCAGCATCGACCTAGTCTTGTTTCGGCTTAAAGCTCTAACTGCGGTGAAGGAAATTTCCATCATAGATATCATGGTTTTTTCACCGTCCGATTCGGCTCGTCGCTCGTGATCATTCCGTCCTTGAAATGGACTATCCGTTTTGCGTAAACAGCGACATCAGGTTCATGCGTGACAAGCAATATCGTCGTACCCTCTTCTTCGTTGATTTTTTTAAAAAGCTTCATTATCTCCTCGCTTGTTTTTGAGTCAAGGTTTCCAGTGGGCTCATCTGCCATCAAGACAGGAGCTTTATTGACAATTCCCCTGGCTATCGCAACCCTTTGTTGTTGGCCTCCTGAAAGCTGCGTTGGTTCATGGTGAAGCCTATCCCCAAGCCCCATCTGTACCAGAGCTTCTTCTGCCCTTTGTCTGCGCTCTTTTTTAGGCATACCTGCATAAAGTAGAGGCAGTTCGACATTTTCTATTGCGCTTGTTTTCTGGAGCAAGTTAAATCCCTGAAATACAAACCCTATCTTGCTGTTTCTTATTACGGCGAGTTCATCGCTATCCAGTTCATTCATATTTTCTCCGTTAAAGATATAAGTCCCTGATGTGGGTTTATCAAGACAACCGAGGATGTTCATGGTTGTAGACTTTCCTGAGCCGGAAGGGCCCATCATAGCAACAAATTCACCCTTCTCCACAGAAAGGTTTATTCCATGAAGTATCTCCAGTTCCTCTTTTCCCATGCTAAAACTTTTGCGAATATCATTCAATTCAACCAAAGCCATCTATTTATCTCCGTTTGGAACGATAATACCGGTTATGACAGCATCGCCTTCATTTATTCCTGATAGAATCTCTGTATTCTGTCCGTCAGAAATGCCTCTTTCAACATCTACTTTTACAGGAACTTTTTTATCAAGCAAATATACGGAAGGAGTTCTTACTTCTGCAATGGTCTGTTTGCCGCCCATCCTAGGTGCCCCTTGTTCCTTTGCCGCAGACGGATCAACGGGTTTAAATCTGAAAGCGCTGTTAGGAACTACTATAATATTCTCCCGATCCTCAACAATGAGGGAGACGTTGGCTGTCATGCCCGGCATCAGAAGTCCTTTATTGTTGGATACTTTTACTATTACTACATAGGTAACTACGTTATCGGTCTTGGCAGGAGAGAGCCGTACTTGGGTGACTATTCCCTCAAAGGGATCGTTGGGGTAAGCATCGACAGTAAACGTGGCTTTCTGTCCGTCTTTGACTCCTCCGATATCGGCCTCGTCAACATTTACTTCAACCTGCATATTACTGAGATCCTTCGCTATTTCTGCTATGCTTGGCGTCTGATAGCTTGCAGCAACAGTCTGGCCTTTATCAACATTTTTGGAAATTACTACTCCATCAACAGGAGAATATATCTTTGTATACCCGAGATTTATTTTTGTTTTGGTAAGCGTTGCCGCGTATTGTCCTATCTTTGCTTTTGAGGCTGCGACCTGTGCCCTGGCGGTCAGATAAGATTTCTCATCCGTATCTTCATCCGCTTTTGCGATCAGGTCTCTGTCGGCGAGTTTCTTTGTCCGGGCCAGGGTTTTTTCCGCATTTGCAAGGACTGCTTCTGAACTCATAAGGTCTGCTTTCGACGCGAGGAGGTTAGCTTGAGCCTGTGCCACATCTGCTTGCTGAGTTGCAGAATCAATTTCCGCGATAAGCTGTCCCTTCTTTACAACACTGTTGTAATCTATATATATATCTTTAATAGTACCTGATATCTGTGTCCCCACGTCCACTGTCTCAACGGCATCAAGAGTGCCTGTCGCCTGAATAACTGAACGAAGATCTGACCTTGCTGCTTGGGTGGTTTTATATTGGATCTCATCCGCGCTTTTGTTGAAATACCAGAAAAGTCCCCCGGATACGGCAATTAATATTAATATAACGAACAGAGTCCTGCCTCTTAACAACTTTGAAAATTTCATCTCTTTCAGTTTCATTCTTCGAGACCTCCCATGGCCTTTTCAAGGTCCAGACGTTTTTGTTTGCAGTCATACAAAGATAGGATTTTGTTGGCCTGCGCTGACGCATAACTCTCCACGGCATCAGAAATTTCAAGACTGCTCCCTACCCCTACCTCATATCTCCCTGCAGCGAGCTCATAAGTCTCTTTTGCCTGTTTTTCGGCTTCAAGAGAAGCTTGCAGAGCTTCTCTTGACTGGGCAAGAGCCTGCCAGGCTTTCCTGACATCGAGCATAACTTGGTTAGACGTACTTTCCATCTGTGCCTTTGCTGTAACAAGGTCAGCTTCTGCCCCCTGCACCCGGCTCTTGGCCAGTCCGCCGTCATATAACGGGATGTTGAAAGAGAGCTTCGCATTCCATCCATTGTCATCAAAAGGGGCGTTTCCATATGCATTGTAACCGGCAGATGCGCTCAGATCCGGTGATAAACCTTTTTTCTCCAAAGCAAGCGAAGTCATTGCGTACTCGACTTTCTTACGTTTAGCTGCCAGATCCGGTCTGTTGGCAGATGCTCTTTCGACCGCTTCTTTGATAGGGACGTTCCATTCTTCATAGGAGAGAACATCCGTGATGTCGTTTATTTCCATCATGGGAAGTCCTATAGCTGAAGCTAGCTGCGCTCTGTTTTGCTCTGCCTCGGACTTGGCTTTTACAAGTGCGAGTTTAGAATTTGCAAGATCTGTCT
>JAAYEY010000093.1 GCA_012728505.1 Synergistaceae bacterium
AGTGTGCTGGCAGGTTTTGTAGAACCGGGAGAAAACCTTGAAGAATGTGTTAGACGGGAAGTATACGAGGAGACCAGTATAAAAGTAAAAAATATCAAGTATTTTGGAAGTCAGCCCTGGCCTTTTCCTCGATCACTGATGTTGGGTTTTACGGCAGAATGGGAGAGCGGTGAAATCAAGGTGGACGGGAAAGAAGTCACAGAAGCATCCTGGTTTGCCCCAAATGAAATTCCCGAAGTTTTTCGTGGTTTAAGTATTTCATGGAAGCTTATAGAAAATTTTATCAAAAAACATTCGTAAAGTACCGATGCGGCAATAGTCTGAATGTATGACAATAAAACATGTTAAGGTGTTGGAACATGTTCCTTGAAAATAGGGAGACGAATGCAATGACCTTTACCGTTAAAAAAAGAAATATGTTTTTCGTTTTTTTCGCAATATTGGTACTTTTGTTTTCTACAGCTAATATTTCGGAAGCTAAATTAAGTTCAGAGGATGCGAAAGCTGTCTGGTTGCGTGTTGCTAGCGCAACAGAACTGACGGATCTTCCTTTTGCCATAAAGCAGGATAAAGTACCCAATGCTTGGGTGGCGAATGGGAAATCTGTAACCGTGACGGATGGACTGCTTGAAATGCTTGACTCTCAGGCTGAATTATACGGAGTTTTGGCGCATGAAGCAGGACATGCAAAACTTAACCATTATGAAGACACTATGAAGAAAGGCCTGGGTTTATCTGTAGCCGCAACTCTCTTAGGCAAGCTTTTTGGTGGAGGAATCGTAGAAACTGCTGCTGGAGTTGGGGCAAATCTAGCCTATGCCGGCTGGAGCAGGGAACAGGAAGTTGAAGCAGATGATTATTCCGTCCACTTGGCCCACAGAAATGGAGAAGACCCGGTAGGCCTCTATAGTGCTCTGCTAAAACTTTCTAAAATAGGCAACCGGAACGAACCGAGCGGTTTCAATTCCCATCCGCCCGATGAACGCAGACTCCTACATGTGAAAAATGAAATACTAAGTCTTAACCCTAAAGCGAGGTTCCCGGATGGTACACAAGAGAGTGTTATTCACTACAACCCACAACCACCGGAAGCTGAGACTGTGAATAAAACAAAAAGTGTCGAAGTTAAAAAGGGCGGATATGATATAGATGCCGCTTTAGAAAGAATGAAAAAGGAAGAGGCAGCAAAGAAAAAGGCTGCAGAAAAAGGTGCCTGATGTTTGGAGAAAAAGGTCTGGTGCAAATATATATAGGTGATGGCAAGGGGAAAACAACTTCTGCTTTGGGACTAGCGCTCAGGGCACTTGGTCATGGAGCGTCTGTTGTTGTAATACAGTTTATGAAGGGCTGGGACAGCTACGGCGAACTTAAATCCTCATTAAAACACCAGGATATGAGAATTATTCAAACAGGAAGACCGGACTATGTTTATAAAGGTAAAGAGCTCCCCGAAGACTATGAAGAAGCTAAAAGAGGCATAGAAACAGCTCGCAGCGTAATGGATTCGGGGGGGTGTGACATGCTCATATTAGACGAGATAAATGTGGCTTTGTCCTATGGATTGATTACTCTCGAATCAGTTGTGGAACTGATTAAAAATAAACCCCATGAAATGGAGCTTGTCTTAACCGGAAGAGGCGAACACAAGGAGCTAATTGCTCTTGCCGATCTAGTAACGGAGATGCGCGAAGTGAAACATCCATACATGCAAGGTTTTTCAGCTAGAAAGGGAGTAGAATTCTAGTTGACATAGTAAACATTTACAGTTAATCTAAAATAGTTTTAGTTTAGATTAACTAATTATAAATAGTATACAGGGAGGAAATAAAATGGTGAAAACACAAAAAA
>JAAYEY010000094.1 GCA_012728505.1 Synergistaceae bacterium
AGGTCTTCCAAAACACTCATTGCGCGACCACTCTTATCTCTAAACTGGTTGGCCCAGTTGCTCTTCTCATAGCCTGCAGGCGGGTTGTTTGGATCATTTGTAACTTCATGCCAGTCAAAGAGGAGGTACCAGTTGTAAAGCGAATCATCTTTGAACTTACGGCCTAAACCGAAGAAGGCGCCTGTTTTGTCCCTGTCATACTCAAATTTTTTCTCGCCGTCAATATAGTACCAAAGGTCGGTCCAGGATCTTTTATAACCGCCGAGTTTCCATGCAGTTACTTTACCGCTCATGTACGGCTGCTCATAGCTCAGCCAGTATTCTTTTCTGCTGCCAAGATCAAAACCTACGCTGAGTTTCATGCCGCGACCGCCTATGTTTGAGTTCTCATAGCTTAGACCGCCACCGAAACCGCTTTGTGTACCATATGCTATGCTGAACCCAAGCTTTCCGGTGCGCCCCTCTTCAACAGTCAATACTACGATCACGTTGTTAGGGTCCTCGTCAGGTTCAAAGTTGACGTTGACATCGCTGAAAAAACCGACTCCCTGGAGTCTACTTAAGGAGAGGCGGAGCTTATTGGAATTAAAAAGTTCTCCCTCTTTTATTTTGAGATAGCGTTGGACCACATGTGTCTTTGTGATTTTATTGCCCTGTATAACTATCTGGCTAATCTTTGGCTCAACAATGACGACCGTTATCTCTGTGCCTTCTATGCGCACGTCGGCAACGCTTGCCATAACATATCCGTCTGACTGGTATTTCTCCTTAATTCTTTGAAGGTCGTTTCTAAAGAAAGTTCTATTAAAGATCATCCCAGGTTTTGTAAAGATCATTTCCTCAAGTTTTTCATTAGAATAAACTGTATTGCCCTCAAAATTGATGGTGCTGACAACGGGGTTTTCTTGGACAATAAATTGAACAACCACTCCCTCTGCATTGTCAGTTACCTTGTAGTCAGTTGCAACAAAGAATCCCAACTCAAAAATAGCTTCTGCATCTTTTCTAAGTTTTTCTTCGTCCACCGGTTCACCGACTTTTGAAGTGATTATACCCATGATATGTTCTGTTACAACTTCAACGTTTCCTTGAACGGTTACTTCCTGAATGACAGGACCGGCAAGCTCAAGGATTTTTTGTTCCTCTTGAAGCATTTCTGTTTCGTTAGCTGATGTTGTTGTTTCCTGAATATCAGGGGAGACGGGTGTTTCTTCTGCCGCATAGGCAGGTGAAAACATCAAAATAAAAACAAGTACTACAATTGGAAAAAACTTAGCACGAAAAGACACAAAAAACCACTCCTCTGATGTGGGTACATAATATCGGCGCAAGAGCAAAGACAACTTTTCTATTTTATTACTTTGATCGCAGGTGTGTCTCCTCGCAGTGCTTTTTCACCTATCTGAAGGAGAGCCAACAGATCTTCTGCACTTATACCAACCTCTGATTTTACACGAATTTCTGGGGCAACAGTTCTTTCAAAAACGATAGCACCATCTTTTTTCACTTGCACAGAAGCTCTCTTTTTCGCTGGCGCCAAGAAAACGCTCTCTGTCTGCTTTGCTGCATTTTTTCCGCTAAGATCTGCTCTTAAGGTTTTGATAAGTTCATCTTCCTCAGGAGTTACCCATGTAAGCATTTCCTGTCCGGTGGTTTTAGCAGGTTTCGAAACCGTCTGGGCAGCCCAAGGTTTTTCAGCTTCGACAGCAAGGGGAATAGTCGATACCAAAACTATAAATAATGCTATCCCAAGACTCTTAATGCTCATTGTAACTGCAGATCTGTTGAATATTCTCTCTGGCTCAGATGCATCATTTTCAAGCATGTGATTCAGATCTTCCCTTAACTCACGTACCTCCGCAGAAAGGCAGTCCGCCTCCACAAGCGCAGAGTCCCATCGTTTCGATTCACAGGCGACGGAAAGTCTTTTGAGCCATCTCTCTATTCTTGTAATTTTCTTTTTCATCAGGTTATCTCCTCCATGCAGTTCAGGATATACTAATATTATCCCGGGTTACATGGCGGAAGTGGCTTCGCCCGTTTTAAGCCATTCACGCAGTTTTGCTATGGCTTTCCTGCGTATCCTGTATATATGGCTAATATCGAGATCTGCCTCTTCAGCTAGCTCTTTTGCAGCCTTACCCTCTATGACAAGGGCTCTGACTATATCGGACTCTCTTTGAGAGAGACTGTTCATCGCCTGTTCGAGGTCTAGGCTCCAATCTGTCTTCTCTGCCTGTTCGGATAAAGAAGAGTGCAAAGCCCCCTCATGCATTAAGACTGTCTCATCATCTACCGGAATAGGCGCCTTTGCCTCAACACGCTGGATGAAATTTATCATACCGCCCTTTATCTTGTAATAGGCATATGTTGAGAAACGGTTATTTCTCTCGACCTGAAAACGATCAACAGCGTTGATCAGGGAGACTATCCCTTCCTGAATCAGATCAGGATAGGTGTTGTATGATACTTTAAGTTTTTTCGCAAGCCAATACACCATAGGCCTGTATGCAAGAATAAGTTCCTCACGGGCTTCTTCATCTCCGTTAGAACACTTTATCCACAGGTCTTTTTCTTTTTCTGATTCTAATCGGTGATCTTTGAATCCTGTCGTTACCTCATCTGAATCGTTTTTCAAAGGCACATCCTCGTTTCTCGTATCATGAACAGTTGCAGCTTGCTACACCTACAGTGGTGATTGTAACATTAAACTATAAAATCTACCACGGCAAAGGTATATCTTTGACACAATCAATCTTTACTCTTAAATGAATGGTGTCGTTGAAAAAAACGATAAACGCTTTATTTTTATTATCTATGCCTATACCTGAAAGCGAACAGTTGTCCAGCTTCATCTTCCAAAAGACATTTCCTCTGGGGACCCCTATCAAAGGCAGCAACATGGTCCTGAAAAGTGCTCCGTGTCCAACTACTACTATATGTTCCTCTTTCAGTGCTAAAATCCTAGCTACGCATGCTTCTGATCTTTTATATATCTTATCCGCATCTTCTCCGTTTGTAGGCGTCACGTCGACCTGTGAAGCCCTCCACTTAGCAAAGGTCTCCTCTCCAAATTTTTCCTTTATCTGGGGTACAGTAAGCCCTTCCCACTCACCAAAATCGACCTCAGTAAGCTCATCCCACGCCTCTATAGTGTGTGATCCAATGGTTTTTGCAATTATTTCCGCTGTCTTCATCGTACGTTTGAGCGGGCTTGAAATTATTCTGCTAATACGTTCAGATGAAAGTCTGAGTGCCGCTTTCTTTGCCTGCTCTTCTCCCTCGATTGAAAGAGGAATGTCTGAAATACCCTGGTATCGGAACTTTTTGTTCCAATCTGTTATGCCATGTCTCACAAGTGTTATCTTGCGTCTTATCTGAAGAGAAAGCCCAGGGGCATCCTGGCCTTTGCTCATTTTTTTCAAATCTGTTTTATCTGTATTCGACACTATGCAAATCTCCTTTGTTCCGCGGCTTGAAAGCCGCGTATGTTCAATTGGGAATCGGTTGGGGAGTCAATTGGGAATCAATTGTTAAAGTCGGCGGCGAGAGTCAGCCGCGGTGGTCGATTACAAATCTATTGGAGAGTCAATTGGTAATCAATTATTAGGGTAAGAATCTTCGACCCTCCTCGTCTCCTCCGGACGCAACTGAACGGAGGTCCAGTGGCTTTGAATTAAGTCTTATACTTGATATATAACCCCACACCCTAAAATAAAAGACCTGGATTCCCGCTCAACTTCATACGGGAATGACGGTGATGGACCTGGATTCCCGATCTCGAAACGCACTCGAAATAGTGCGGGCACTATGGTTATTTTACATGTTTACCTCACGGTAAACGGTGCCCTTCTGATCAACGGCATACGGGAATGACGGTGATGGAGCTGGGTTCTTGCTAAACTTCTTACGGGAATGACGGGGAGGGTGGTTCCCCGCGACACGTTGTTTGTCACAGGTCCCATGCCAAGCGTTCAAGTCCAGTTTCAAATTTTTACCCTAGTATTATACCAAATCTAAGAAATGGGGTTTGGATTTTAGGTTTTACCAATCGATATCCAATTGACTCCCCCATCGACTCCCCAATGGATTCCCACCGGTGGTTTGCCGGCAGCCCTTCCCATCGATTCCCCATCTTTAGATTTTAACAACCGCTTCCCAATTGCTTCCCGCGGCTGACCTTTGCCGCAGCTTCACGCCAGATGGTTCACCTGGCAGCTTCACGCGACACGTTACATGTCGCAGCTCTTAACCATCGACTCCCCAATGGATTCCCACCGGTGGTCTGCCGGCAGTTTCTCCAATAGATTCCCGCAGGTGGTCTTCCTGCATACCAAACAAAAAACCCTGACCGCTTGGCCAGGGTTTGAATTTTTTTATCGAGTGGAGCCAGCGTCCGGATTCGGACCGGAGACCTGCGCATTACGAGTGCGCTGCTCTACCAACTGAGCTACGCTGGCCTCTAAAGTACTGGCGG
>JAAYEY010000008.1 GCA_012728505.1 Synergistaceae bacterium
CTGCGAACGATCAGATCTACTAGTTCAATGTAATCAGGCATAACTATCAACCGCCTTATTCTGCTGCCGGAGCTTCAATTACCCCAGCTTTTTTGAGCAGTATTTTGGCTGTATCGGAAGGGGAAGCCCCGTTCTTAAGCCAGAATGCTGCACGTTCAACGTCTACTTTAATTTCTGCAGGATCTGTGAGGGGATTGTAGGTCCCGAGTATCTCTAAGAAGCGGCCATCTCTTGGATCATGAGAATCGGCTACTACAAGACGATAAAAAGGAGCCTTCTTTTTCCCGTGGCGGGAAAGACGAATTCGAACTGACATTTGCGTAAACACCTCCTGTTTTTAGGGTCTCTCGGTAATTTGATTTCTCATTTACTGTCTTAACTGCAGATGTAAATCAAATTACGGAGAAACCCGTTGCTATCTTTTTAAAATCGGAAACCCGATAAAAAAGCCTGTTAGTCGATCGGTAATCGATAGGGAGTCGATTGCAAATAAGTTGTTAAGACCTGAGAACCTCAAACCTATACCCTGACTATGAAAAAGGGCGGTTTCAATCAGGCAGGGGTACTTGTCTTAACCTATTGATCCCCAACCGATTTGCAATCGATTCCCAATTGATTTCCGGCGGGTGTAACCCGCGCGCGCCCTTACGGGCGCCTGCTACTTGAAGAAACCGCGGCGGCCTCCGTTGAAACCTTTCATTCCGCCCATTTGAGGAGGCATCTTGAAGCCTTTACCACCGGATGCCATTTTACCGAAGCTCTTCATCATGGTCTTCATCTGTTCATACTGTGCAAGAATCTGATTGACCATCTGTACTGAGGTCCCTGAGCCTTCCGCTATTCTTCTGCGGCGGCTGCCCTTTATAATTTCAGGATTGTGTCTTTCTTTGAAAGTCATAGAGAGAATTATTGCCTCTGTCTGTTTCATCCTTTTGGGATCGATGTTTACATCCTTCAGAGCTTTGCCGGCTCCTGGGATAGGGAGCATTTCAAGTACTTTTTCAAGGGGCCCCATCTTTTGTATCTGCTGAAGCTGCATGAGCATGTCATCTAAAGTAAACCTATTTTTTTTCAGGCTTTCTGTCATTCTGTTTATGTCGGCTTCTGATGTGGCAGACTGAACTTTCTCGAGGAGACCTTCCATGTCTCCCATCCCGATGATTCTCTGTGCCATCCTTTTGGCGTCAAAGACCTCTAGATCTTCAGTCTTTTCACCACAGCCGGCAAGTTTAATTGGAACGCCTGTGCTTGCACGTACTGCCAGCGAAGGGCCTCCTCTTGCATCACCGTCAAGCTTTGTAAGTACTACACCGGTAAGGCCGAGGCGTTTGTGGAAGGTATCTGCGACGTTGACTGCTTCCTGTCCTGTCATAGAGTCTACGACAAGAAGTATTTCAGTAGGGGGCATAGATGTCTTCATTGTTTCGAGCTCAGCCATGAGCTCGTCGTCCATCTGTAGTCGACCTGCGGTATCTAGTATTATCATGTCACAGAGATGATCCTCTGCGTATTTGCGAGATTTAGACGCTACTCTTACAGGGTCAGTATCACCGGGTTCAGGGCCCCAAAAAGCGATGTTTGCTTTTTCGGCAAGGACCTTAAGCTGATCTACAGCTGCAGGTCTACGGAGGTCACAGGCTACTACAAGCGGCTTATGGCTGTTAGCCATCTTTTTTGCAATTTTTACAGCTGTTGTTGTTTTTCCGGAACCTTGAAGACCTACCATCATGTAAATAGTAGGAGGCTTGGATGATATTTTAAGAGGTACAGGAACTTCGCCCATTATTTTGACGAGTTCCTCATATACGATTGTAAATATTAGCTGGGCTGGGGTGACAGAATCAAGTACGGTCTTTCCTGTTGCCCGCACTTTGATAGCTTCAACTATATCTTTTACAACTTTATAGTTGACGTCAGCTTCAAGGAGGGCTCGACGTACTTCCCGAAGAGCTTCATTGATATCCTCGGTTGTCAGCTTTCCTTTTCCTCTTAGACCGGTAAAGATATTTTCAAATCTTTCTTTTAGTGAGTCAAACATTTCTTTTCCCCTTATGATTCCAACATTTTTTTAAAGCTGTCGTAGAAGTTTTTCGGAATACTGTCTTTATATTCCTCGAGCAGGATTAACATCTGTTCGTTTTTTTTGATTTTTTCAAGGAGACCGAGTGCTTTTTCTGTATTTTCCATATGTTCTCTGGCTCTTGTGACGAGGTCATGTACGCCTTGTCTTGTTACACTGGTAGACTCAGCGGCCTCTGATAGTGAGAGATCACGAAGAAGGACCATCTCACATGCGAGTCTCTGCTTTTCTGTTATCAGAGATCCGTATGTATCAAGCAGACGCCCGTCTCGTATCCGTTGGTCAAGCGAATCAGTGTTTTGCACGTTAATCCCCCTATTAGCTCGAACCAGTGAATTATACTCAGGCACTTCACGCCTGTCAAGTGATTTCACTTGACAGGCAAGGAACGCTCGTTGCGATAGATAAAAAAATGGCCCCCGCAAGGGGACCATTTTTAAAAAACTTAATTATGTGATTACTGAGCCATTTTAATTTTTTCGTATTTCTCAGGAACTTCAACTGAAGTAGCGTTCATGTAGCCTTTTCCCAGCATATAGGTGTCCTGGTAGACAAGAAGATGGTTTTTCTTTGTTTCGCCTGTTCCGAGGTCAGTGTAGTAGTTTCCGTTCCATGCTGCTCCCGGTGTGTACTCTGCGTAGCAGGCCATAAGATCTTCTTTGCTGTCAAGTTTTGCTGTTCCTTCAACTATTCTCTTGCCAAACTCAGCAAGAGCGGCACTGTTGGTATATCCGTAGGAGTATGCCCATGTTCCCATGCGACCCTTTGCTCCTGCGTCTTCAACTGCCTGTTCAACCTTCTTTAAAATGACTGGCCAGTTTCCTGCTTCTGCTGCAAGGTCAATCCCGAAGGCTCCGGGGTATCCCATGAGAGGAGAAGGAAGGTCCGCTTCGATGAAGTAGCCGCCGTATTTCGCAAGCTGCTTAAGGAGCGGTTCGGTGTGGGCGTCATTTGTGCAGAAGAATGCAGTGTTCTTACCATATTTGTTTACCCATGCAGGTGTTTTCTCAAGTATGAACTGCTGTGCTCCAGCTACACCGACGTCGCTTGTGGGGTCGGGAGCAGTTTCAAATACAAATTTCATACCCATGTCTTTGCATGCCTGTTCCATTATCAGACGACGTCTTCCGAGAGTTTCATAGCTCATGTGACGGGGGAAAGAAATGTGCACGAATGTGTCGCATCCGAGTTCTTTTGCAGTGTGGATAATGAGGTAGCCGCGAGAGACAAAGTCCGCATTGATTGTAAGGTCGGCCACTGAGTCGATTACGTTCGGATCTTCATGAGCTTCTCCAGCGAAGCAGAGGATATCTTCACGCTTTTCTTTGATGCGGCGAAAACCTTCTGCAGTTCCTGGGATAGCCTGGTTTACTATGACTACCTTCATGTCAGGGTCATCAGCAAGTCCAGCTATCTGGGCGATGGTTGTTTCCATTTCGGACATAAAGTTGTCAGGATAAGTAAGATGCTGGATCATTCCGCCTGTTGCAACGTCGCCGTACTTTTCGATTGCAAGTTCAGCACCACGAAGGTCGTCTTCGCTCTGAGAGACCGTACCAGTTACGATACCAATGTGGAAGGCAGCCTTTTCGGGAGCTTGTGCCTCTTCTTGTGCCACTTCTGCCGGTTTGTTTGCAGATTGCATCATGAACAAACCAAGGGCAGCAACAATAACTACGCCGATAATGATTAACATTTTCTTGGACATACGCGTAACCTCCTTGAATTAGTTGAACTTAAAAATATTTCTTGCTTCATTATGAATATCGTTAAATGTTTATATGCAATACTTGTTAAATCTTATATTCAGTTGGTCGTGCTGTCAATAAATGGATGTTTTAGCCAATCATTTATCAACCTGATCATAGAGACAAAATAGCGATTGTGTTCCTGCGTTTTCTAATCCTATTTCCACAACGTCTTCATATAGTGCTCTTGTTAGTGAGAGGGCAGGTAAATCAAGTCCTATTTCATCTGCGGCTTCCTCCGCTAGTATCATATCTTTAATATAGTGCTTTACGAAAAAACCGGGCTCGAAATCTCTATCCAATATTCTTGGTGCATAATTTGTAAGGCTCCAGCTTCCGGCCGCTCCTCCCGATATAGCTTCAAGGACTTCCTTTGGATCAAGACCACATTCTCTTGCGAATGCCAGTCCTTCGCACATTCCTGTCATAGTTCCCGCTAGCGCAATTTGGTTTACCAATTTTGTCTTTTGTCCATATCCGGCCGTACCCATGTGTCTTATTTTTGTTCCCATAAGCTTGAAGTAAGGAAGCGCGCGGTCAAAATCTTTTTTCGAACCGCCTACTAAGATTGTCAATACTGCATCTCTAGCCCCTTTGTCACCTCCGGTTACCGGAGCATCAAGGACGGCGATGTCATGAAGATTCCCAGCTTCCCATATTTTACAGGCCAGCTTAGGACTTGATGTGGTCATGTCAATTAGCAGGGTGCCCTTTGCCGCTGATTCTAGAAGGCCGTTTTTGCCAAGGTAGACCTCTTCCACGTCCTTGGGATAGCCGACAATAGTGAAAATAATATTGCATTTAGATGCCAGAGCTGAAGGTGAATCTTCCCAGACAGCACCCATTTCCATAAGTTTTTTAGCCTTGGTCTTAGTCCTGTTGTATATGTGTACCTCATTTCCTGCGGCAAGAAGATGACCAGCCATGCTGGCTCCCATTACTCCGGTACCGATAAATCCAAGGATATCTTTATTGCTCATAAATAATCCGCTCCTATTTAGTTACAGTAATTCTGTCGAGGAGAATGATTAAGAGAATCTCAATCCTTACACCGAGCCTGCCGATAGATACATCTTAGGTTAGATGTTAAAAATATTGTTTTCTCGTGATTTCTATGTTAATCTTCTCCTATAATACTACTTAACCCTTTCATTATCCATGACAAAAAGCACTTTATAAGAAATTAGTTTCGTTTGGTCGCCATAGTGAACTAGGGAATTATGGCTTTAAATAAAAAAATGTTATTTGACTTATTGATCTATTTTATGTGAGTTTATCTTTACGTCGAATAGGTATTATAATGATTGCTGAACGGGTTGTTTTGTAGTGGATTCTCAATCTGTTTTGTGTTGTCGTTGTTGAGATGTGTTTTATTTGAGATAAGTATAAGCCAATGTTCATTTAGTGTTTAAAAAATGAGGTGAATCGGATGTCCGATGTAATTCCTCTGCTGAGAATGGAGAATATCGGCAAGGAGTATTTTGGAAACAGAGTTCTCTCAGATGTCAGTTTTACACTGATGCCGGGAGAGATACTTGGGTTGGTAGGAGAAAACGGCGCTGGAAAGTCAACTCTGATGAACATCCTGTTTGGGATGTCAGTCATTGAGGAGACAGGGGGCCATGAAGGCAAGATATTTATTGAAGGAAAAGAAGAATCTTTTAAAGACCCTTTTGACGCACTTAAAGCGGGAATAGGCATGGTACACCAGGAATTCTCTCTTATCCCCGGATTTTCTGCGACTGAGAACATCCTTCTTAATAGAGAATCCATGAAATACAATCCACTTGTCGAGGTATTCGGAGATAGGTTTAAAACTCTTGACAGAGTTGACATGAAAAAAAGAGCTGTTAAGGCTATAGACACCATTGGAGTCACTTTGGCACCCGATACACTTATAAGCGAAATGCCCGTAGGCCATAAACAGTTTATAGAAATAGCCCGTGAGATCGACAGGAAGAATACAAAACTTTTAGTTTTGGACGAGCCGACGGCTGTACTCGCGGAGTCAGAAGCCAAGGTCCTTATAGAAGCATTAAAAAAACTGGCATGTCAGGGAATAGCAATTATATTCATTTCCCACAGGCTTCAGGAGATCATCGATTTATGTGACAAACTGATGGTTCTGAGGGACGGTAGAGTCATCCAAGAGATAAACACAAAAAATACAGATGTAAGACAGATTGCCAGCTGGATGGTAGGAAGAGAAGTTTCCAGCGAGGCTGAAAAAAGCGAAGGAAAAGATAGAGAGTTTGGAGAAGTTATTCTCGAGACTCAAAACCTTTGGGTCGACATGCCCGGAGAGACTGTAAGGGATGTTTCCATCAAGGTTCGCCGGGGTGAGATATTTGGACTTGGGGGCCTTGCAGGGCAAGGAAAAGTTGGCATCTCAAATGGATTAATGGGCCTCTATGTTTCAGGGGGAAAATTTTTACTCAGAGGTAAGGAAGTAAAACTTAACGATCCTAACCGTTCTCTTACGGAAGGGATGGCCTTTGTTTCCGAAGATAGGCGAGGAGTAGGGCTTCTTCTCGAAGAAGGAATAGATTGGAACATAGCATTTACCGCTATGCAGGTACAGGAAAAGTTTATTTTGAATTTGTTGGGAGGTCTGGTTAAGTGGCGAGATGACAAGGCGATTACAAAATGTACAGAAGATTATATAAAAGCCCTTGAGATCCGCTGCACGGGACCAAAACAAAGAGCTGTCGAACTATCCGGAGGCAACCAGCAGAAGGTATGTCTTGCAAAAGCCTTTACTGTCGCGCCTGAAATACTTTTTGTTTCAGAACCAACAAGAGGGATAGATGTTGGAGCGAAAAAATTGGTTCTTGACACTCTTCGTAAAGTCAATGAAGAGACGGGAACAACAATAATAATGACGTCTTCTGAACTTGAAGAACTAAGGTCTATTTGTGACAGGATTGCGATCATCAACGAAGGCAAGGTTTCGGGGATCTTGCCGGCAAAATCCCCGGCGGAAGAGTTTGGACTCCTTATGCTCGGGCATATTGTTGAAAAAACTGCTAACGAATTAAATGCAGAAAGATGCGGGTGATAAGGATGAAAGAAAAACTTCAGGTTTTTATTGAAAATGCCGGATGGCCTCGAATAATAATCGGACTTTTCTTGGTTTCTCTTTTTATCGCGGCTCCCTTTGTTGGGGTACGTTTAGACGCTTCACTGTCTGACACTCTGGTTCGCGTTGGAATGAACGGCATCCTTGTCCTAGCGATGGTTCCTATGGTCCAGTCTGGATGTGGGCTTAACTTTGGGCTCCCCCTGGGAATAATTGCGGGGCTTCTTGGCGCTGTTACATCGATACAGATAGGAGTAACGGGGACTTTGGGATTTATCGCAGCCCTCGTCATGGCAGTTCCGCTTGCGGTTGTTTTCGGATGGATGTACGGTCAGCTGCTGAACCGGGTTAAAGGCGACGAGATGATGATCGCAACTTACGTGGGATTTTCATCGGTAGCTTTGATGTGCATGGCCTGGCTCCTTCTTCCTTTTACAAGTCCAACAATGATATGGGGCTACGGTGGTTCTGGGCTCAGAACGACAATAAGTGTTGAAGGTTTCTGGCTTAATGCTCTCAGTAAACACCTCCATATTAAGATTGGAGAATTTTTCTATTTGCCAATAGGTATGTATATTTTCTTTGCCCTCATGGTTTTTCTGGTCTGGGGATTTTTTCGAACAAAAACAGGAACAGCAGTGACTGCAGTTGGGTCGAATCCAGAATTTGCCAGAGCATCCGGTATAGACGTAGACAAAATGAGGACTATATCAGTGATTTTATCTACAGTCCTTGGAGCTATAGGCATTCTTGTATATGAGCAAAGTTTCGGATTCATTCAGCTCTATATGGGGCCCTTTTATATGGCCTTCCCTGCCGTGGCTGCGATTCTTCTGGGCGGTGCCTCTGTTAATAAGGCCTCAATGGTCAACGTTCTTGTTGGTACATTTCTTTTCCAGGGGATACTTACTATGACTCCTTCAGTAATAAACAGTGTAATGCAGACTGACATGTCTGAGGTCATAAGGATTATAGTTAGCAACGGCATGATACTCTACGCTCTTACTAGAAAAGTGATGGTGAAGAGATAATGTGGGACAAAAATAAAAATTCTGATAAAATAAAAAATATTTTAGCAAATAATGCTGTCCCCATGATCTTTATTGCATTATCCGTATTAGCGATACCGGTTTCGGGCTATTCTGCAAACTATCTTATTCAAGAAATGCTTACAAGATTAGCAAGAAACTCATTTTTGGTACTTTCACTCCTGATCCCGATACTAGCGGGGATGGGGTTGAATTTTGGGATGGTCCTAGGGGCGATGGCAGGTCAGGTAGGACTGATATTTGTAACAGACTGGGCAGTGACAGGTGTTCATGGAATGTTGCTGGCCGCTCTCATCGGAACGCCTATAGCTGTTGTCCTAGGCTATATCTGCGGAGAAGTCCTCAACAGAGCCAAAGGCAGAGAAATGGTGACATCATATATTCTAGGGTTTTTCATTAATGGAGTATATCAGCTCATTGTGCTCTACACGATGGGCCGCATTATACCAATTACCAATCCGCGCTTGGTACTTTCGAGAGGGTATGGAATCAGAAACGCAATAAACCTTACCGGAGTCAGGCATGTTTTGGACAACCTCATACCTTTTAAAGTTTCGGGCATAGATATTCCCGTTGCGACATTCCTGGTTATAGGGCTTTTCTGTCTTATTATCATTTGGTTCAAAAAGACAAAAATTGGGCAGGATATGAGAGCTCTTGGTCAGGACATGAAAGTAGCAGAAGAGGCAGGTATACCTGTTGAAAGGACCAGAATAATAGCCATACTGATATCAACTATACTTGCATGTTTTGGCCAGATAATATTCCTACAAAACATAGGTACGATGAATACTTACAACAGCCATGAACAGGCGGGAATGTTTGCTATTGCTGCTATTTTGATAGGGGGAGCCTCTGTAAGCAGAGCCAGCATCACCAACGTTTTTGTTGGAGTAATACTTTTTCATCTCATGTTTGTTGTATCTCCCATGGCCGGAAAGGTACTAATAGGGCAGGCACAGCTAGGAGAGTATTTCCGAGTGTTCGTTTCTTACGGAATTATAGCTCTTGCGCTGGTACTCCATGCATGGAGGAGAATGAGAGCAAAAGCTGAGGCCCGCAGGAGCCTCAGAGGAGAGGAATAAATCATGAAGATTAAAGTGCTCAATAAAAAAAGACTCGTGATAAGAGTTGTCCTTTTCTTTGCTCTGATATTATTATGTTTCGCGCTTTTTTATGCCGGTAAAGAACATGAGATTATTCTTGATAACAAAGTTGCAGAGATAGAGGGCACAATATATCAGCCTGTTGCTTTTGCCAGAGTGACTGTGGATGGGAATCTTCGAAAACCGATAAAACTTAATTCAGGTGAGCGGAGTGTCGTTAAGCCAGTCGGTCGCAATCACATTATAAAAGTCGAAATGGTTGATGAGAAGACAGAAAAAGTTATCAAATCGGTAGAGCGGAAGTTTAATTTTGGAAAGATCTCCAAACTTATGATATCTATTCCTGCTCTTCTGGAAGATAAACC
>JAAYEY010000095.1 GCA_012728505.1 Synergistaceae bacterium
AGAAGTTATCTCACCGTATAATTTTTCTGTACGCTCGATTATGTTCTCGATTTTTGCTCCGTTTTGAATAGCATACCAAACGGCTCCTCCCATACCTACTCCCTCTTTAACATATCCCTTTTCATAGTCTGCCAGGCCAGGATATTTTGAAGCGGAAAAATCAAGAGGTGCTGAGTACCATTCTACGCCGATTTTTTCAGCATATTCAACAAAACAACTGCTTTTATCCTGACAGATATATTTAGTCGTAGCAACTAACAATGGCCTATTTTCTTTCATATCGCGCAGGAGAGCCGCAACTGCCATCATCTGTGTGCCTCCCGCTAGTACGACCTCTGCATCTTTGGGCAGGGCCGATACGAAAGAAGCTACCGCTATCTGCATCGGGTCTCCCACTTCTGCAGCTGCTGCGAGACCTCGTCCTTTCATTCCACCCGTTTTGATGCCTAATCTTGATGCTACACGATTCCACATTTCTTCCTTTTTAAGCAGTGGGTTTACAGGCCCTGCTGATGAAACGGTTCCGTTATATCCCAGTGATCTTAGAAGGAAGAGCGCTGTCGACGTGCCTCCCGGTATAGATTCGGCAAGAACAAATCTTTTTATCCCTGAAGAAACCAGTTTTTTTGCTGCTTTCACGGCGTTTTCAGAAATATTTGACCAGTCTGGCACCGCTGTACCCAACCTCGGATCTTTGCCGGGGTACGAACTGACATCAATAAACGGAGCCACCGGAGCTATAGATGTACCGGCTCTGATGTTCATTACCGGAATTATGCCTTCAAGAACTGCAGCTTTTGTAACAAGGGCCGGTGTGGGATGCCCAGAAGGGTCAATGGGGATGCAGTCAATCACCCTTGGCCTGTTGTAAAAGAGCATATCCGCATCTGCAGGTGCAGTATAAGGAAGAGCCTCCGCATTTGCTCCCGCTGCAGAAAGCCCCTTTTCCTTAGATAATTCTGTCTCACTAATAAACAATATAAACATATGCCAAGAATACCCCCTGTACTAACTCAGCTATAAGAGTTAAAATTGTCTTTGCGTTCTCTGTTTTCGGCAGAGATTGATGCTTTTTGGTCATAATCAATATCTTGCGGCATCTTAGCACATTTTATCAAAATATGTCCTGTCTTAATTTTGATTTATAATTTACGATCATGACCCGGCAAAGGAGGATTTTATGGCTACTAGGCTTGCTCCAACCAGGGGAAACCTTGTAAAACTAACTCGCTCTATGCAAATGGCACAGTCTGGACACGATCTCCTCGATCAGAAACGCCAGGTCCTTATGATGGAGCTTGTTCGATTTATAGACGTTGCAAAAACTATCCAAAGTGATGTTGAACACGTTTTCAGTGAAGCATACGAAGCACTCGAGAAAGCTAACGTATCTCTTGGCATTGATACCGTTGAAGATATTTCTGAGGCTGTTCCGATAACATCTGACATAACCGTAAGACTGCGCTCTGTAATGGGAGTTGAGATTCCTGATGTTGACCCATTAAAGGCTGACACAGTTCCGAGTTACTCTTTTTACGGATCTTCTGGGGCAATGGACGCGGCATACTCAAAATTTCGAAAAGTTTTGGTTCTCCTTGCCGAACTTGCAGAAGTTGAGACAAGCGTTTATAGATTGGCTGTCCAAATCAGAAAGACACACAGGCGTGTAAATGCTCTTGAAAAGGTCGTTATACCTTCAAACAAGGCGGATATAAGGTTTATATCAGATGTCTTGGAAGAGGGAGAACGCGAAGATTTCACAAGGATGAAAATGGCTCAAAAAAAGACAAAGACGACAAAGTAGTCAAATTCGGAGGTAGTGACGATGGGTACATTGCAAGAAGTTCTAGCTGTTTTGCTTGGAGCGGAATCAGAAGCAAAAAGAATCGTAGAGGATTCTAAAAATGAATCCGCGGGTTTCCTGCGCACAGCACAGGAAAAGTTCTCTATGGAGCGTACCAACCAGATGGCTTCTGCAAGGGAACAGGCAAAGGGTGTAATGGAAACTGCACTCAGCGCAGCAAAAACAGAAGCTGATCAGATTGCAGACCTTGGAAAAGATGAGAGAACCCGCATGCAAAAACGTTTCGAAGAAAATGCGGATCCCGTTATTGCATCTATGGTTTCAGAAATAGCAGAAAGATATATATCGAAAACCAGAAGAGGTAATTAAGGTTGCTTTCGACATCAAAGGGGCAAACAACAGCTATAGGTGTAAAATCACACGTGCTTTTCAGCAGGCTTCTAACCTCTGAAGAGTATTGGGCCTTACTTAACCTTAATACAACAAGCGAGATAACAGATTTTCTCAAGCAGACAGAGGCATACAAGGATGAACTTGAGACCCTTCCGTCCTTAAAGGCTCACCGTGTTTACCTCGAAAACTTGCTCAGATCTTCAATCCTATATGAAGCAACATCTTTTCTCTATTATCTTTCGGGAGTCAGACGTAAACTATTTATCGACTGGCTCGGATGGTATGAAGCGGAGCACCTTAAAAGTATCTTCAGATGGATCAGGACCAAAAGACTTGACCGTGACGAGATGAGGAAACGTCTTTCTGAGGTCCCGGGATCAAAGCTCTCTTACGAACTCTTGCTTAACAGCAGAGACTACAATGATGCGCTTGATGCACTCAAAGATACTAAGTTCCACAGGGTTCTTGAGGAGCCTGTCAAACGTTTGATGAACGGTGAAGAATCTCTTTTCTCACTTGAGCTTGCAATCGACAATTTGGTAGAAACTTCTTTGTACAATGATCTAAAAAATCTGTCTGAAAAAGAACAGAAATTATTGGAACCTATGTTCGGGTCTAGGATCGACCTTCTCAATCTTTATCATTTTCACAGGTGCGCATGGTACTTCAACATGACGCTTGAAGAGACCCTCAGCAGGATGCTTCCTGTCAAATACAAAGTAAAGACACACCATCTTCGTGAGATGTCAAAAGGTAGGACATGGGAAGAGAGAATCGACAGGCTTGAGAATTTTTTTCCTGTTTACGCGGGGATATTCAGAAATGCCCTCGCACAGAAAGACAGGGAACTCGCTCTTGAAATGTCCATAAAACGATACAACTACCTAATGGCTCTGGCAATATTCCAAAAAGGCTCACCCGGTTTTCACACAGCCATGAGTTATTTTATATTAAAATCACATGAAATGGACGATGTTATCCGTGTGATAGAAGCTGTAAGATATGATTATGATCGCAGGGATGCGGCCACTTACCTTATTAGGCCGATAATCAGCGAGGAGGAACCCAAATGGCAGTAATGAAGATGGTCGCTTTGACTATGATAGGGCCAGACTCGGAAATGGAGCCTGTCGCCCGTCAAATGGTATTGACCGGAGGCTTCCAGCCTTTACCGCTCGACCTTCTGGTAAATGACAGAAATCTACGTTCTAAGATAACGACCGAAACAGAAAACCCGTACGACGAACTTCTGACTAAGGTCTCGACAGTATGGAGAATTGCCGGAGAAATGATTCCTGAACCAGCGCCTGTCACCATAACAAAAGAGTTTACCCTTTCAGCAGCCCGCAAAAAGGTAGATCAGACTTCAAAACGCTTGGAAGTATGGGAAAAGAGAAGAATAGCACTAGCTGAAGGTGAAGAACTTCTCTCCGCAACTAAACTCTTTGTTAAAGCTCTGAAAGGAACGGAATTCGGCCCAGAGGATTTGGTAGAAGACGCATTTATTGTCCCCTTTTTCGGTCGTCTTTCCAACGAAAACTATCAGAGGCTGACAGAGAGCAGTGAAGAATCACCTATTACAACAAATGAACTTACTGTTATCAATGGCAACACCTGGGTTCTTATAATGACAGTAAAAGGATATGAAGAACCTGCCAGGAAACTCTTGGAAGCAGTATATTTCAAAGAATTTCCATTAAAGACCATTGCATCCCAATTAAGAGGAGATGATCCTCTTAACCTTATAGACAGGCGGTTGGCAAACCACCAAAGAGCTATCAAAGGCCTTGCTAAAGCCGCTAAAGATATGCTGAGGGAGCATCGCTCCGATTATGAGTTGCTCTATTCACAGCTCTACACGATGCAGAGAGTTTATGATGTGTGCAAGGGCCGCGGAGAGGTCAGCGGCATGTTCGTACTTTCTGGCTGGATACCAGCTGACACCTTGGCAGCTATTAAAAAAACTGTTGAAGAAGAGGCACCCATGACGACCATCATGGCAGAAGAAACAAGAGACATGACATACTCGGGTATACGGATACCCACGCTTTTACAGAACAACCCGCTCTTTAGAGCTTTCCAGGACATAGTGTCAATGTATAGTCTTCCCTCTTATGGAGAGATAGATCCTTCTCCTATAGTAGCCATATCATTCATTCTGTTTTTCGGTTTCATGTTTGGTGATATAGGTCACGGACTGATGATATTCCTCGGTGCGATGTTTATGGTAAAAAAAGGACTGATGAAACGTTCCTTTGGGCTGGTAATAAAGTCAGCCTCTGTAAGCTCTATGGTTTTTGGAGCACTTTACGGGAGCGTATTTGGAATGGAAAACATAGTCCCCGCATTATGGCTCTCTCCAATGCATGATACAAACAAACTTCTGATAATCGCAATCTGTCTTGGCGTATTCATGATAAGTCTTGGACTTATACTCAACATGATCAAGCAATACAGGGCGAAGGACTTCGGAAGATTGCTCTTCGATGGGCAAGGTCTGGCGGGTCTCGTGCTCTATTGGACAACGGCAGTGCTCGCTGCAATATATATGACAGGGACTAAAATACCTGATTCCACAGCTAACCTAATGTGGGCAGGCATAGGGTTAATGATCCTTCTTATGATTTTCAGGGATATACTCGCCAGGTACCTTCTGCGCCAAAAAAGTGATGAAGATGAGTCCGTTGTTCTAAATCTTTTTGAGATAATGCACGCCCTGATGTCCTTTGTTTCAAACACAGCGTCATTTGTAAGGCTTGCTGCCTTTGCGCTCAACCATGTTGGCCTTTCTATGGCAGTTATTATGCTTTCTGACATGGTACATTCTTTGCCGGGTGGCATCGTAATGAAAGGGATAATACTTGTAGTGGGAAATATCGTAATAGTATGTCTGGAAGGTCTAATCGTATTCATACAGACCCTGAGACTTGAATACTACGAGTTCTTCGGTAAATTTTATAAGGGAGGTGGGAGTGAATTCAAGCCCGTTGGCTGGAAAAAAGACGGCTCGAAGTATATTTCTCCGGCTACTCAAAAGTAACTTAATATAGAACTGCGATCTGCCATAATAAAAATTTAACTTAAAAATTCGTTTTACAATTAAGGTAAAGGAGTGGGTTTTAGATGTTTGGACTTGCAATAAGCTGTGGAACTGTCGCAGCGATGATAGGTCTGGGGTATTTTATGCAGCGCAGAAGCTATAAGGGCGGGCGAGCCTTCTATCTCTCAAGTTTGGGAATTTCGTCGCTTCTAGTATTCACAGGTGCGGTACTATCTCTTACCATGCACCCCGCGTTGGCACAGACCGCTGCCGCCCCTCTAGGCACAGGTGCCGGGATGGGCTTTATTGCCGCTTCTGTTTCCACAGGACTTGCGTGCCTTGGAGCAGGGCTTGCCGTAGCCAGCGTAGGATCTGCGGCCCTAGGACTGGTAGGAGAAAAACCGGAAATGCTCGGTACGACTCTCATCTATCTTGGTCTTTCAGAAGGCATTGCAATATACGGAGTTATCGTTTCACTTCTGATACTCGGACGGGTATAAGGACTGAGACTAAGAAATGAAAGCTTTTCTTGTGAGCGACAACCATGATTCCCTGGTAGGCATGAGGCTTTCCGGTATACAGGGCTGTCTAGTTCACACCGCTGATGAGACTTTTGCAGCGATAGAAAGGGCGCTAACGATGCCTGATTTAGCCATTCTGGCAATTACAGAGAAGGCTGCTGAAATGGCTCCTGATGTTGTTCAGCAGTTGCGAGAGCGTGGGGAACTGCCTCTCTTGGTTGAGATACCTGACAGATTCGGTACTAAACGGGGTCCAGATTTTCTGACCCGCTATGTACAGGAAGCCATTGGGGTGAAAATGTAATGAAGGAAGTATCTAGTGAAAAAATTGGAACATTAAGGGACATGATTCTTGACAAAGCAGATGTCAAAAAAAATGATTTAGTTGCAGGAGCAAGGCGAGAAGCCGAAGAATGGCTGATCAGAGAGACAGAAAAACTCCAGCGTGAAACAAATCTCATCCTGCTGGACGCAAGAAAAAGAGCCGAAGATATTAGACGCAGGCAGGTCTTATCTGCAGAAAGAGAGAAATCAACAGAAACTCTGAGACTGCAGAACAGGATCCTTTCTGAAGCACTGGGAAGGCTTCAGGATAAACTCATGCATATGAAAGATCGCGAGGACTACGTCGATATCCTTGCTGGAATGTGCGTCGATGCTATCAACTCCCTTAGAGAAAAACAAGGACTAAAGCTCCGGCTTGCAGCAGTTGATAACAGTTTAGCTAACTCTGTAATTTCTAAGGTACGTGAACTTATACCGGACGCTGAAATGATTTTTGACCCGGAACCGGCGCCCATACTCGGAGGATGCTGGATATCTACAAATGATGACCGCAGGCAGGTCAATTCTGATTGGCAAAGCCTGACGCAGGACATGGCCGATACTCTGGCTGAACGTCTCCTGCCGCTGCTTTAGGAGGAATGGAACTTGGAGGCTAAGACAAACGCCGCTCCAATAAAAAAGGAAGGTAAAGAAGGTCTAATTATTTTCGTAAATGGACCTGTAATAAAAGCATCTAATATGCGTAATTTTGCAATGCGTGAAGTTGTAAACGTCGGTCCTAAAAAACTTATGGGAGAAATAATAAGCATGGATGGCGATGATGCAACTATTCAGGTCTACGAAGACACTCAAGGGCTCAATATCTATGAATCCGTCACCGGCACAGGTGAACCTCTGTCAATTGAGGTAGGTCCCGGACTGATTGGCAGCTTCTTTGACGGAATAGGAAGACCGCTTGATTCTCTTCTTGAGACTGAAGGCATGTATATTTCTCCAGGAACCTCAGTCAACATGCTGAGTCGGAAGAAAACCTGGGAGGTTACCCCTATTACAAACGTAGGCGACCTTGTGACGGGAGGGACCGTTATTGCTACCGTCCAGGAAACTCCCCTTTTGCTTCACAAGATAATGGCTCCGCCTGACATAGAGGGCGAAGTCACCTGGGTAATCTCAAAAGGCCTACATGATGGCGGAACAATAGTTGCAAAGCTTAAGGATGCGTTTGGTAGAGAAATACCAATACCTATGATACAGAGATGGCCGGTAAGAACTCCACGGCCATACAGAGAACGTCTGCTTCCAAACGAACCATTCGTTACCGGCCAGCGGGTCATTGACGGACTCTTCCCCATTGCAAAAGGCGGTACCGCATGTATTCCCGGAGGTTTTGGGACCGGGAAAACCGTCACTCAGCACCAGCTTGCAAAATGGGGAGATGCTCAGGTGGTCATCTATATTGGCTGCGGTGAGCGAGGGAACGAAATGACTGATGTTTTGGAACAGTTCCCCGTACTCGAAGACCCCAGATCGGGAAGACCTCTAATGGAACGTACTATTTTGATTGCAAATACGTCAAATATGCCTGTTGCTGCACGTGAGGCCTCTATATATACGGGTATCACTATCGGTGAATATTTCCGCGATATGGGATACGACGTAGCAATAATGGCCGACTCTACATCAAGATGGGCTGAAGCCCTTCGCGAGCTTTCGGGCCGTCTTGAAGAGATACCTGCTGAAGAAGGATTCCCCGCTTATCTGCCGAGCAGACTGGCTGAATTCTATGAAAGGGCCGGAAGAGTCGTAACATTGGCCGGTGAAAACGGAAGTATCAGTGTAATAGGAGCTGTATCACCACCCGGTGGAGACTTTACAGAACCTGTTACCAGACATACAAAGCGATTTATAAGGTGCTTCTGGGGACTGGATAAAAACCTTGCAAATGCGAGACACTACCCCGCCATTTCGTGGATAGATTCCTACAGCGAATATGCTGAAGAGGTAAACGGATGGTTTTGCACAAACGTGGAACCCAGATGGGGAGAAATGAGAGATCAGGTACGCCAAATACTTGCAGAAGATGATAAGGTCCAGCAGGTAATAAAGCTTGTCGGTGAGGACGTTTTACCTGACGACCAGAGACTTGTAGCATTTACAGCATTCTTGATCAAAAACGGATACCTCCAGCAGAACTCCTTCGGTTCAGACTCATACTCACCTCCGTCAAAAGGATTCGAGATCCTTGATATAATAATGGATTTCTACCAAAAATCACTGGCGCTGGTCCGTAAGGGTATCCCGATATCCCTGATAAAAGAAGATGAATCAGTCGACGCAATAACTCACCTTCGTGAACTTGCACCGGAAGATAAAGAAGGCTTCGCTCTAGTAAGAAAAAGGATAGACACCCACCTCGACAGGGTAGCAACAGAAAGAATGAGAAAGCTTGGAGGTGAGTAGCGGATGGCAAATGCTGAATATATCGGAGTAAAGGATATTGAAGGCCCTTTCGTTCTTGTTGAGAACGTAAGCGGCGTTGGTTACGGAGAGCTTGTTGAAATCCGTGACAGCAAAGGACGCACTCGTCATGGACAGGTAAAGTCTCTAAGCGAAAAAGCAACACTGGTGCAGGTATTTACCGGCACCGAAGACCTTGTGCCAAACACTACAAAATTACGTTTTCTTGGTAAACCTCTCGAAATAAGGCTCTCCAAGAATATGTTGGGCCGTACTTTTAACGGTCTTGGAGAACCAAGAGACGGATCCGGAGAGACATACGGAGGAAAAAAGGTCAACATTAACGGGCTTCCGCTTAATCCAATGGCGCGCCAGTATCCCAAGGACTTTATCAACACAGGGGTGTCTGCGATAGATACGCTGACTACTCTCATCAGAGGACAGAAACTCCCGATCTTCTCGGGGAACGGACTTCCGCACAATCAGCTTGCTGTGCAGATAGCTACCCAAGCGAAGATAATGGGATCTGACGATTTTGCTGTTGTATTTGCAGGAATAGGAATCAAGCACGACGACGCTGCTTATTTCACGCAGGAACTCTCTGCCAGAGGTCACAGCAATAACATCGTAACGTTCCTCAACCTTGCAGACGATCCAGTCATAGAACGTATAGCTACTCCAAGGATGGCTCTCTCTACCGCTGAGTATCTTGCCTATGATCTGGGACTCCACGTACTTGTCATAATAACTGACATGACAAGCTACTGCGAGGCTCTCAGGGAAATCGGCGTTGCTGCAGGAGAAGTACCCAGCCGTAAAGGTTACCCTGCCTACCTTTACAGTGACCTTGCCTCTCTTTATGAAAGGGCCGGAGTCGTAAGAGGTTTAAGTGGAAGCGTTACACAGATCCCCATTCTGACGATGCCTAATGACGACATTACTCACCCTATCCCTGACCTAACAGGATTTATTACAGAAGGCCAGATAGTTCTTTCAAGAGAGCTTGATTCAAGAAACATCTACCCTCCAATAGATATCCTTACCAGCCTTTCTAGACTTATGAAAGACGGTATAGGAAAAGGGTTCACTAGAGAAGACCACCCTAGCGTTTCCAGCCAGCTCTTTGCCTCTTACAGCAGAGTCCAGGAAGTTCGCTCTCTTGCCGGAGTTGTCGGCGAAGACGAACTTTCCAAAAATGACAAGATGTCATTGGCGTTCGGCAGGCTGTTTGAGGAAAATTTCCTTAAGCAAGGAAAAGAGGAAGAACGTGAAATAGGATATTCACTCGACATGGCCTGGGAAATTCTAAGCACCCTTCCGCGAGGCGAACTTACAAGAATTTCACTTGCTGACATTCAGGAACACATCAAAAAAATTCAATGATTAACCTTTATCTTGAAAACTCAAAAAAGAAGCCCGGAGTGAATTTCCTCCCGGCTTCTTTTTTTATCAGACCAAATTTAGGCACAGCCTAAAAAACGATCTAACTCTCTATCTGCGCTTTATCACCTTTTTTAACTGTTCCTCCCGATATTACTCTGCAGAAAAGACCCTCTGAAGGAAGGAGACTGACTCCAAATGTCCTGCTTACTATGCTGGGATGATCCTCTTTGCCTATCTGAGTAACTTCTATGAGGACTTCTTTTCCGAACCTTATCTTACTTCCAACAGAAAGAAGCGAAAGATTAAGCCCCTCCGTCAAAATGTTCTCTGCAAAATCTCCCGGTCCCATTTTCAGCCCTTTATCAAGGTTAACTTTTTGTAAACTCTCAAAACTAAGACAGGTCACCTGGCGGCCCCAATCTCCTGCATGCCCGTCATTTTCAATACCATAGTCCGCTTTGAAAGACGCTTCGGTCACCTCTTTTTTAAGCTGCCCTCTTTCAGGGCTTATTGAAATCGAGTAGACTCTTCCTTTTTCTCCCATTAATCTCACTTCCTCTCCACTCACAACTGGCTAAAAGATTTTCAGTAAAAAATTTTTATTTAAATCTGCATAGCGGTTCTATAGTTGAGAGGTGCAGTGGGGACATCTTGTGGCGTTGTCGTCAATTTCCGAAAAGCAGTAAGGACATTTTCGTGTAACTACAGGCGCCGGTTCTGGTGCAGGAGGTAGAAGTTTACTTACACAACGAATAACCCAAAATATTGCCCCCAGCTGAATAAGGAAGCTGATTATCGCATTGATAAAAAGACCGTAAGCGATTACCGGCAAACCTGCTTCAGTAGCTACGGCAAGGGTGGCGGCGGGCGTACTAGAAAGGTTGATGAATAAATTTGAAAAATCTACTCCACCCATCAAAAGACCTATAGGAGGCATAAGAATATCAGTTACCAGTGAAGCTATGATCTTACCAAAGGCCGCGCCTATAATCACACCTACCGCTAGGTCTAAAACGTTCCCGCGCATTGCAAATTTCTTAAAATCGGCCATTACTGACATGAAAATCCCTCCTAATCATTTATGAAACAATTATAGTTTAAAGTTAGAAATTAACAAACCGTAAATAAGAGAATCCTGTATATCAGGCCGTGAGTTTAGCTAGACTAGGAACCGAACTTATCAGCTTTGTTGTATAGGAATCGTCTGGATTATTGAGTATCTTTTCAGATGTTCCTTCTTCACACAAGAGGCCCTCTTTCATTACCATTATCCTCTTTGCGGCTCTTCCTGCTAGGAGAAGGTCATGTGTTACGAAAATCATTGCGGTTCCCGAGGCTACGTGTTTTGCCAGAATATCTATTACCTCTCCCCGTGTTGAAGCGTCTTGCATCGACGTAGGCTCGTCGCATAATAATATCTCGGGAGAGAGCATGAGCGCCCGCGCTATCTGTACTCTCTGCCTCTGACCTCCAGAAAGCACCACTGCCCGTGACCTTAGTATTCTTTCATCCTTAAGTCCAAGCGATTCAAGCAGCTCTGTAGCTCTCTTTCTAATCTCATCTCTCCCCATATCCAGTCCGGCAATTAATGCCGGTTCGGAGACGGCCTCGAGCGCTGTAAGCCCAGGGGGTATCGCTCCGTATGGGTCTTGCTGTACGTATCCGCATTTTTGCCTCAGCTTTGCCAGTTCGTCCAAAGAGAGCAGAGAGATATCCTTTCCAAAAAGGATAACACTGCCTTTTTGGGGCTTAACTAATCCTGCAAGGGCACGGAGCAGTGTGGTTTTACCGCTGCCCGATCCTCCCACCACCGCAAGAGTCTCTCCGGGAAGCAGGGAGATAGATATATCTTTGACTGCATCGTGGATATGACCCTTTTTAGATTTGAAACTTACCGTCAGCTCAGCTGCTTCAATAACTTTGCTATCCATTATTTTCATTCCTCTGCCAAAACATAGCTTTGACCAGTTCCTTCGTATGAGGATGACGTGGAGAATTAACGATATCGTAAGGCTTCCCCGTCTCCACAATTATGCCGTCTTTCATAACAACAAGCTTGTCACAGACCATTGCAGCCAAAGGAAGGTCATGGGTAACAAGGATAATAGAAAGATTTTTGCTCTTTCTAAATTTAGAAAGCAATTCGAGTACTTCAGCCTGAATTATCACATCCAGAGCGGTCGTAGGCTCATCCGCAAGAAGAAGTGCGGGAGAACATGCCAGTGCAAGTGCTATCGCTGCACGTTGTTTCTGACCTCCAGAAAGTTCATGGGGATACCTTTCTTTTATAGCGGCATCCAAGCCAACTTCGTTTAGAAGACGAGTTATCTCTTTTTCAGCTTCTTCTCCATACTTGTTTGAGTGAACTTTCAGAACTTCTTCTATATGATTTTTGATCTTCATGACAGGTGTGAAAGAATTCTGAGCGCTCTGAGGAACGAGAGCTATCTCTTTCCATCTAAGATTTCTTTTTTCATTATCAGACATACTTAAAATATCGGAACCGTTATAGAGAATTTCACCGCTTATTTCGGTCCTCACGGGTAGAAGTCCAAGGACAGCCATTATCAGAGTGCTCTTACCGCTTCCCGATTCCCCAACCAGGCCGGTAAAAGTACCTTTTTCAATATGCAACGAGACATTTTTCACAGCATCCGTGACAGTACCCCTTGAGTTATAACTGACAGAAAGATTCTTGATATCAAGCATTTTTTTCGCTTCCAAGTCTTGGGTCTATTTTTTCTTCAAGGTAACGGCCAATATCCATAAAGATAAGGCATAAAGCGACTATGCCGAGCCCGGGAGGTAGGAGAAGCCACCATGCGCCTTCTGTGAAAGCGCCAAAGGAATGAGCTTCATGTAGCATCCGCCCCCAGGATATAAGCCTTGGATCAGAAAGTCCTAAGAAAGCCAGTCCTGCCTCTGCGAGGATAGCACCTGGAACTCCTAACGCTACATTGGCCAGTAGTATAGGAGCCGCTTCAGGAACAAGATGACGGCGAATAATATATCGGCGTTTTGCCCCAAGAGCCCTCAGTCCCTCTATCCATGGACTTTCTCTTACTGTAAGTACGAGAGCTCTGACGGAACGAGCCGTACCCATCCACGAAAAAATCGAGAGTATCAGCACCAGCTGCCATAATCCCTTGCCCCATACACCTGCAAGAACCATCATTATTGGAAGGGTAGGTATCGAGAGCAGTATGTCGACTAT
>JAAYEY010000096.1 GCA_012728505.1 Synergistaceae bacterium
ATCGCTGTAATCATTTTCCATAAGTCTTGAAAAGACCTTTTCTGCATCCCTTGGATAGAGGTCTCTGCCTCCAAGCCCGAACAAATACTCCTGCAAAGGCACTCTCTCGCTGAGTCCGTAAAGAGAAGATTTTACTTCGGCTGCCAATGGGGCGGTTCCGCCTATGCTAGCACTCCTGTCAAGGACTGCAACACCCTTCTTGCCCTTTGCCAGTTTTTTAAGGTCTTCTGTGGGGAAAGGACGGAAAAATCTCACTCGTAAACATCCTACTTTAACGTTTTTTTCCCGCAATTCATCAACTACATCCTTAACAACACCTGTCGCGGAGGACATAATAACAATGAGGTACTCTGCATCTTCAGCCCTATAGGCATCTATTGCCGGGTATTCTCTGCCGGTGAATTCGGCCAGTTCTTTTGTAAGTTCTTTATAGACCCTGGGAACGTTGTTCATTCCTTCTATCTGCGTTCTCTTTATTTCAAAATAATATTCTGACATCGTAAATGAACCGTAAGAGACGGGGTTATCCACATCAAGAAGAGGGTATTTGGCCTTCCTTTCACCGACAAACGTTTTGACAGCTTCGTCTGAAAGGAATTCTACCGGTTCAAAGCAATGGCTGGTAATAAAGCCGTCTTGACACACAAATATAGGAGTTAGTACATCCTCGTGTTCTGCCAGCCTTACTGCAAGTAGGACCGAATCATAAACTTCCTGAGCATCCTCACAATATATCTGTATCCAACCCGAATCACGCTCCGGCATGCTGTCAGAATGGTCGCAGTGAATATTGACAGGCGCTCCCAGGCTCCTGTTGACAAGGCCGAAGATGATAGGAGCACGGAAAGAAGCTGCTATGGGGAATATCTCATGCATCAAAGCAACACCATTCGCACTGGAAGCGGTCATAACCCTCGCGCCCGATACAGATGCTCCTACACAGGCTGTGATGGCTGAATGTTCACTTTCTACAGCGACATATTCCGAATCGACCAGCCCATTTGCAACAAACTCAGCAAATTTAACAGGAATCTCTGTAGAGGGGGTTATAGGGTATGCGGCTACTACATCTGGGTTAATCTGTCTCATAGCTTCCGCAAAGGCAAGGTTACCGGAAGTCATCTCTTTTTTCTTATTTAACATGGTCAGCCACCATCCCGGGATTTTCTCCGTGTTCTCTTTTCTCACTTGTAAAATCTGACTCGTGATGCATCGTAATTGCATCCACCGGACAGACTTCGGCACAGACACCGCATCCCTTGCAGAAGAACATATTTATACCGCTTACCCGTCCTTCTTCATCGGTCTGTACAGACATATCGGGGCACTGCACCCAGCATTTTAGACAAGATATGCACTTATTAAGATCAAGTACGGGGCGCATACTCCTCCAAAGGCCCGTTTCTACATCCAGCGCCGATGCTCCCCATGCGATTGTTCCGATAGGGACATCCTGCCAGCATTTAGGTTTGCTCATGCTAGCACTGCCTCCTCGCGGCCTCGAAGGATAGCCCTTCTGTTCGCTTCGAGCACATGAACGGGCAACTGTTTCATCTTTTTTGTAAAGTGATCTGCAAATGTTTCGGCAGACACTTCGGTGAATATGTGGGAAAGAGCTCCGAGCAAGGGCGCGTTGGGCCTGTTCTGCCCTAATTCTTCCAACGTTATCTTCGTTGCATCGACAACAAGAACTCTGGCATCTTTTGAAAGATTCATCCTGCTGCGGAGTGCTTGAGCATCTTCTGGTGTGTTTACCAGATAAACAGCATCTGATGTACAGCCTTCACAAGGGTTCGAGCTGGTTACCATTGTGGGGTCGACTATAACTATGATATTTGGATTTTCTACGCTGCATCGACGGCGGATAGGCGTGTCCGATACCCTGTTAAATGCTCTCATGGGTGCGCCCTGTCGCTCTGCACCGTACTCCGGAAAGGCCTGAACGTGTTTACCTTCTTCAAAAAGCACTTCAGCAAGAATTGCAGAAGCACTTTTAGCTCCCTGTCCACCGCGTCCGTGCCATCTTACTTCAAGTGTTCTTTTTTTCTCATTTTCCATAATTATTCCTCCGTCTGTCATATCTTTCCGGGCTTATTGATTTTTGAAATAATCCCAGTCGGTTAAAAAACAAAAAAATGGAGCCCCTCAAAAGAAGGGCTCCATCAACTCGCTTTGTTAAAACAGCGCTAAGCGCCGATCCTGCGAGGAGGAGCCGCGTTAATAATTATAATATTGATGTTCTGGTTCAGAATACTATTTAACAACATCAAAGTTCCTCCCTTTCTTGCAGATTGTTGGGTATAATATCATCATTCCCAG
>JAAYEY010000097.1 GCA_012728505.1 Synergistaceae bacterium
CATCGGGCCTCATAAACGAGAGCTTCTTCCATATCAGGAAACACAACAGTTATGCAGGAGACAAAACTGGCCCGCCTGTCTTTTATATTTGCCATTTTAGAAATAAGCCAGTTTGTCCTATCTTGGTCACTTCCCTGAACAACGCGGGCAGAGTTTATCCCAGGAGCTCCTTCGAGGGCAAGTACTTCGAGGCCACTGTCATCAGCAAGAGCAGGCATTCCAAGTGCTTTTGACCAAGCCGAAGCTTTCAGCATCGCGTTTTCTTCATAGCTCTTTCCGGTTTCATCAACATCTAGGACAGTTTCAAAATCTCCTCCGTAAAGAAGTTCAATTCCTATCGGTTCGAAAGCGTCTTTCATCTCACGGTACTTATTTCTGTTTCCGCTCGCAAGAACTATTTTCATCTTAAAAAAATTGTTTTTTCTTTTTCATTCAGCTCAAGCGCTTCCGCCTGAATCCGATGTATTTCGCAGATACCCTTCCATCCGAGCTTCAATATCTCATCAAGCTCATCCCTAGAGAAGACTCCGCCTTCTCCTGTACCTTGAAGTTCCACGAAGTCTCCCTTAGAAGTCATTATGATATTTGCATCCACCTCTGCAACAGAATCTTCTTCGTAGCAGAGGTCAAGCAACGGTATTCCATTGACCTTACCGACACTTACGGCTCCTATCTGAGTTTTTACAGGTATATCTTCTATGCGTGAGCTAAAGACCATCCATCTCAAAGCATCGAAAAGGGCGACAAAACCTGCCGATACAGATGCAGTTCTTGTGCCTCCGTCTGCTTGTAGAACATCACAGTCTATCCATATCGTTCTTTCTCCGAGCCTCGTCATGTCAACAGCTGCCCTAAGCGATCGACCAATTAGCCTCTGTATTTCAGTCCCTCTGGCGTTAGGTTTTCCTTTGCTGATGTCCCTTTGGGTCCTCTGATGAGTTGCCCTGGGGAGCATTGAATACTCCGCGCTTATCCAGCCGTTGCCTGTACCCCGCATAAAAGGAGGGACCTTGTCTTCAACAGAAGCTGTGCAAAGGACCTTTGTATTTCCCCATTCAATAAGAGCTGATCCTTCTGCGTATCTGCTGAAACCTCTTTGGAACTTTATGGGTCTAAGTTCATTTGATTCTCTTCCGTCAATTCTCATTATTTCATATCCTGTCAGTTGATCTCCCATGGACTTTTGAGATCCACAGGTGTATTTTCTGATGATTCCTTACCCTCAATATAGAACTTGATTTTTTTGATTGGAGGAAAATTATCCTTCATTGTCTTGACAAGCCCGGTTATTACTAAAGCAGCTTTATCCTTGCCCAGTGTCTTCAAAGATGAAGTAAAAGCCCCAGTCATATCTACGTAGAGCCAGTCTCCGCTTCTAAAGACGTTAAGAACGCGGACGTTATTGTCTAGCATTTTTGTCTCTTTAAGCCCGTCGATGTACACTGAAGCTACTTTTTCAATATCATCTTCTACCATTCCTTTTTCGATTTCAATCTCTCTGGTAGTAAATGTTTTTCCTTCAGGAATATAGAGGTTATATTTTGCATTTCTCAACCCGGTAGAAACGTTTGAGCTCACACTAATTTGGGCGGCTTCAGTGCCGCTGCCTACAACATTTCCAACTCTGGGGCCTCCCTTTTTATCCGCCCAATTAAAGAAATAATTGGCCCCCAGGTATCCGCAGACAAAGAAGATAGCAAGAAGAGCTATCCAGGCAAAGATCCTTACAAGAAGAGGGGCCTTTTTACTGTCATCCTCTTCTTCTTCGAATTCATCGTCGTCGTAATTGTCTTCGTCTCTTTTCCGCGAACGGTCATTCATCATTTCATCTTCGGATTCAGATTTATCTTTTCCTGAAAATCTTGAGAAAAAACCCTCACGCAGGTTCTCTTTTTCCTCTTCATCTGGCCTATTTCTTTCGCGGGGGCTGTAATCCCTTTGCTGGCGAGAAAAACGTTTTACAGAGGGTTCATCCAAATCTTCTTCTTTTTTCTTTCTGACTATAAAATGGCGTGTTTTTTCTTCAGGATCCCTCATACACTATTCCTCCTGTAATACAATTACTGTACCGTAACCGGATGTTCGTTGATATAGGTTGAGATCCCCGAAGCAAAGCTTCTGCAAAGGGCTTCTCTGTAGTTAACTGTGTTAAGTTTTTGCGCTTCTGTTCTGTCTGTGAGGTAGCCCATCTCTATCAATACCGAAGGCATGCCGGCTCCTCTAAGTACATAGAAAGGTGCTTGCCTAACCTTACGCATCGGAAGTCCACTCGAATTTGCGGAACTGTGCAGCACCTCTGTCAGAGTAGTACTCTCATTAATTTTATCATTTTGCTGCATGTCTCCAAGTATTTTAAGCAAGAGTCTCGTCTTCTGGTCGGCACGTGCTACGTCCTGAGGCGTCTCTGCTCCTGCGCTTATTTCTTTATTCTCATAGATAGCGAGCTGCATAGCATCCTTGTCAGACGGAGGCGCCATTATATAAAACTCAAGACCCGCGGCATGTTTCCCTTTGGGCATTGCGTTGCAGTGGACACTGACAAAAACATTAGCCTTGTTGTTGTTTGCAAAGGCAGTTCTCTCGCCAAGCTTAAGATACACATCTGTTTTTCTGGTATATCGGACATCTATTCCTTGAGACTCCAATATATTTCCAAGCTGAAGTACTGCTTTAAGGTTTATATCTTTTTCCTTTATGCCGTTAGCTACAGCCCCGGGGTCATGCCCTCCGTGACCTGCATCAAGAACAACGATAGGTCTCTTACCTCCAGAAGTTACTTTGACAGGAAAAGGTGTGACACCATCTTTTTTCTCTTCTTCAACAACAGATTTTTCAGGCTCAGCTATTTCTTCTTTTTCTGGTTTTTTCTGTTCGGAAATGGATTCTGGCTTCACTTTCTTTGACGGCTCTGCCTTCGTAGGCGTCTGGTCTGGCTCTAACCATTTCATACCCGGTTGTTTGCCTATCTCTGTATAGAAACGATCCAGTATGGTTATCATAGCTTTTGAGTCGGCCCACCAGTGGCCATCTTCGACCGCTATAGGATCGGGAAGGCTAAATATTGCTCCATTTACCCTTACCACACTTGAATTATTCCAGAACTCCAACTTTTTGCCGTCTATCACAACAACTACGCCCTGAAGATTGCCTGTCCTTGCGAGCCCTAATGACTTTATAACCTCTTCAACAGCCACGTCTTTACCTTTCAGCGAGTTGGTTCTGACAGATATGTCTCCCTTTTTTATATCACCGTGCCAAAGGGAAAGTGTTTCTGCAGATGCAGATAGAACCGTAATAAATATAAATAATAGAGCAAAGGAGAGGATCCACAATGCTTTTTTATTCACCTGCAATGACAATATTTTCCACCACCAATGTAGGAGCAGCAGTCGACCCAAAGAAAATAAGGTCAGAACCGGCTGCGACTATGTTCTTCAAAAAATCCATCAAGTTCGAAGCAATTGTAACACCGCTCACGGGTCTGGTAATGCTACCATTTTCAATAAGCTGCCCCTTTGCGCCCACAGAAAAATCACCGCTGATCGGGTCTATCGTATGAAGTCCCATTAACTCTGTAAGATAAAGCCCCGATTTAACTCTGGATATCAGGGATTCATCTGTTTCGCTGCCCGCATCAAGCAACAGGTTGGATGCACCAACATCAGGAAGTGAAGACATACCTCTACATGCATTGCCCGTAGAGGTGACGCCGTCCTTCCATGCGTACTGTAGATTATACAGATAAGAGCGGGCAATGCCATCTTCTATAAGCAATGTTCTTCCGGTAGGCACTCCTTCTGCGTCCCACGAGCCTGTCCCTGCTTTCCAGGGTATTCTTCCGTCATCTCTAAGAGTGACGCAGGAAGAGGCTACCTGAGTTCCCAGACGATCCTTCATCATCGACCTTCCTTTGTGTATCTCAGGGGCACAAAAAAGATCGCCAATTACATCTATAAGTGATGCAACAGTTTCAGGTTCTATTACTATTGTATAAGGACCCGTCTTCATAGGCCGCCCGCCGAGTGCTGAGACAGTTTTTCCTACGGCTTTCTGTGCAGTCTTTCTAATGTCAAGCTCGTCAAATCTTCTTGATTCTATTCCATGACCGCCCATTTCTGTGTTCTTACCGTCAGTAGCTATAACAGTTACTCCGCAGCTTGCACTACTTCCGCGCTCCCACCCATGAAGGCCGGTGGTGGTACAGTAGAAAGTGGATCCCCATCCGTCATTCCAGGCTGCACTCCTTACAGACAATATACTGCTATCGGCAGACATGGCACTCTCTGTCATTATTTGGCAGAATTCCATCCTCTTCTGAGGGGTAATAGCGGTAATTTCAGGGTCTTCCAAATCAAGTGTTGGGTCAGGTGTTAACTTGCCCTCATAAAGCATTATGCCTTCTTCGGACTCAGAATTCCTGCAGTTGAAAAGACTCCATTCCACCAGTTCTTTTAGAGATGGTTTGTCGAGCCTGTTGCCGAAAGATATTCCCTGTCTGCCGTCAGACATAATCGTCCTTACACCTATTCCAGCGGTAAAACCGGTCACACATTCTTCTATCTCACCATCTTTAAGGGAGATCCCTGAACCGGCACCCTCCGAATATAGAACATCTGCTCCAGATACCCCCCCGCGTTTAGCCTCGTCCAGCATCCATTCTGACATGTATTCGACTTCTCCGCGGGAAAGGAATTCTGTCACTGAGAGATAACCTCAAGTATTATGGAAGCCGCTCTTTCAACATCTTCTCTGTCTACATCGAGATGTGTAACAAGGCGGATCCTTCGCGGCGAAAGAGCGTTTAAAAGAAGTCCGCGTTCGCTGCAGCTATTAACAAAAATTTCATCCGATGGGCAACTTTCAGTCAGTGAGAAAAACACCATATTCGTCATGTTCGGTACTTTTTCTACACAGACCCCTCCGTTTATAAGGAGCTCGCACAGAAGTTTTCCATTAGCATGGTCTTCCGAAAGTCTGGAGATGTTATTCTTAAGTGCATAAAGACCTGCTGCTGCAACAATTCCTAGCTGACGCTGCGCCCCACCAAGCCTTTTTCTCGCTTTTTTTGCTTTTTCGATGAACTCATGCGATCCACAGAGCATAGATCCCATAGGAGCCCCAAGCCCCTTTGAAAGACAGAACTGGATTGAATCCGCTTCTTTTGTAAATTCCTTTACGTCAACTCCGTAATAGACAGAAGCATTGAAAATCCTTGCTCCATCAAGGTGGACATGGAACCCCAGCCTGTGGCCTTCCCTAGCAACTTCCGCAAAGCGTTCAGGAGAAACGGCTATTCCTCCGGTATAATTATGAGTGTTTTCAAGACAAAGTATAGTAGTGTCAGGATGATGGATGTTGTTGTCTGCCCGGCTTGCAGGCTCAATATCTTGTACCTTCGGAATACCCTCGTCATCATCAAGTGGGTATGGGCAAAGTCCGGCAACAGCGGAAAAACCACCTACTTCAGCATTCCAAACATGTGAACGTTTCCCGGCCAAGAGGCTCTCTCCATGACGTCCGGCTGCGAGAAATGAGATAAGGTTGCCCATAGTTCCGGAACATGCGTATATGGCAGCCTCTTTTCCCGTCAGTTCAGCGGTATATTTTGACAGTGCATTAGATGAAGGATCATCACCGTATATATCGTCTCCTACCTCTGCATACGCCATTGCCTTGCGCATTTCTTCGGAAGGTCTTGTTACTGTGTCACTGCGGAAATCCATAATTTTCATATTTTAATACCTCCATCGGGTGATTTTCTGTAATTTAAATAATTCTATAGCATCTTTACAACATTACACTTTAATCAATAATTCAACTTTCCTATATGTTGTTATTAGTGATTTTAAGTCCTTCTTTCTAGTCTTCTCCACATGATTTTAGTGGAGATCCAGTGTCTTTGAATCTTTAAGTCACTGGTTCCCCGATCTCGAAACGCACTCCAAATAGTTCGAATGCTAAGGTGTTCTTATAAGTTTCCTTGTCAGGAAACGGCATTCTCCTGATAAGTTGCGCCCGGGGAAGACGGTGGAGAAGTTGAGTCAATAACATTTTACACTTATATTTTAACCCCTAGCCTCGCCCAGGGAAGAAAATCTTCTGTAACAGCGATACCCAATTCAACTCCGTGGCTGTTTGAACCATGGAAGTCTGATCCGGCTGTAGGATAAAGGTCAAATCTATCTGCAATTTTTAGGTACTTGTATGTCTGCTCAGGGCTATGACCAGAATACAACGCTTCTATACCCCAAAGGCCATTATCTTTAAGACGACGTAAAAGCTGATCCATTTTTTCATCATCAAGATAGGTCTGAGCCGGATGAGCGAGAACTGCAAGTCCGCCTGCACCATTAATCAGCGAAATGCATTCTTCGGCAGTAAGCCTAGTCCTTTCCACATGAGCGCTTCCACCGTACCCTATATACTTTATGAAAGCTTCTCCCATGCTTGAAACATAGCCTTTCTGCATCATCAACCTTGCAATATGAGGTCTGGCTATGACTTGCCCTTTTGAGAGAGCCTCGACATCTTCTATCTGAATATCTAAACCTAGATCCTGTAATTTTTTGCATATCTTAAGATTTCTAATATTTCTATTCTCTCTTATTTCGTCAAGTCTCTTTTGGAGTTCCACGTTTGATCTGTCTATACGGAACCCTAGTATATGCAGGGTGAAATCTGATTCGGCGGATAGTTCTATGCCTTGTAGACCTTCCATCCCGTTTTCTTTGCACGCAGACATAAAAGGGGCAAGACCTTCTGTAGTATCGTGGTCCGTTAGACTTACAAATGACAGGTGTCTTTTCTTCGCAGCTTTAGCTATCGAATCTACGCTGAGCAACCCGTCAGAATAGTTACTATGAACATGCATATCAATCAAAATCATTTAATCGCAAGGGACCTCCATTTTTTCTCCGATTTCAGAAGACAATCTTACATGTAAAGGATGTGAAAGTACAAAAGCTATCAATTCAAGCTTTTGGAGATCCTCTTCGGAAAAAACATTTGCGTCACCAGACTCTATCTGTAATATTCCTATTTTTTCACCTTCAGCGGAAAGGGGCACTGACATCAGAGATCTGGCATCCCTGTAAAAGGGAAGATCTTTTGAGCTCTCAATCCTTCGGACCAAAGATGCTCGTCCAGATGCGAAAACTTTCCATGCAACGCCTCCGTTCCTCGGCACAGAGAAAACAAGCTCTCCCATCTTATCAGGTAAGTACATAGCGCCTAACTTGTCCGCTACCGTTATGAAAACTCTATCTCCCGGCGTCATTTCTTTAATTTTTTCAGTTGCTGATAATATCAATGCTGCAAGGTCTTTTTCTTTCGAAATATCTCCCGAAAATTTCACTAAAATATCCATGATTTTTTTACCTGAATCTCTATAGTAGAGCATAAACCCTCCCGCAGCGGTAAGGAGAAGGAATGCCGAAGCCGTATCAAACCATGAGAAAACTCCACAGACAGAACCTACAACAGCTGTTGAGGCGCATATAAGAAGGTTGGTTCTATGTGTCCATCTGCTGCTTTCGGTCAGGCCTAAAAAAACAGCCAGTATTGACGCTATAAAAAGCGGAGTTGAATTGAAAATACAACTGAGAGTACATCCTGCGGACAAAACCATAAGCCAGAAAATCTGAGGCCAAAACCTGCGCCTCCTGAAAATCTGACCATAGTCTGCTTCACCATTTTTCACTATGCAGAATTCTCCCTTCGAGTGTCAATATCCTTATTTCTTTTTCATTAACAAGAGCGGCACCGGCCGGGTCCTTGCCTTTAGGTATCGTTGTAGACCCCGGATTTAAAAAAATAGTCCCTCTCTCTCTTACGACAGAGGCTATATGAGTATGCCCCGATATAGCCAAGTCAACATTCGAATCAAGTGCCATCTGCCTAAAAAGCGGGAAGTTATCGCCATGCATCATGAGTATCTTTCTTCCATTCCACCATATCGAGACATAAGAAGCAAGTAGGGGATGCAGAACCATTTGATCGACCTCTGAATCACAGTTTCCCTTTGCAATCAGTATAGTTCCTTTATAACTATTTATAGCATCGGCAAGATCTGATGGCGTGTACCCTTGCGGAATGGTATTGCGCGGACCATGATAAAGCACATCTCCTGCGTGAAGAACCGCATCCGTCTTATAAAAGAGGGAAAGAGCCGATTCCCAGGCAGGTAAACTTCCATGGGTATCAGACAAAACTCCAAGCGCTCTGCTGTCGATAGTATGGGCAGTCATAGCAACACATCCTTTATTAAAAAATGCCGGTTGATATTATTCTCAGCTATTATATAATCAGTAGGCTTGGAAAAACACAAAAACAGGAGTGATTCTTATGAATATAGATTCTAAGTCATTAGAACAACAGGACATAAAGATGCTGGTACGTTCGCTTGAACTTGTTTCTGCCCGTATTTTTGAATCAGTAATATCGCTTAATCAGATGTCAAGTTCAAACACACCAGAGATGCAGGCTCTTTTCAGCCAGTGGGTGTCATGCTTAGGAGAAGAAGTCCTCAGGTCCATAGAAAAAGATGGAGATCTCGACCCTGAAGAACTCTCAAGCAGGATTGGTGTCAGCAGCTCTACTATAATATCTCTGGCTCTGGCTCTGCACAGGCAGGGAAAGATAAAGATAAAAGCAATCAAAGTAGAACCGGGAGACAATGTGAACAGTGAGATATGCGATTGTTTCAAATAAGAAAAGGTCAAACAATGTTATCCAAGAATATTTATAATTTCCCGGACAATTAGATTTGATGAATTGTTAGAAACGGGCTAGGC
>JAAYEY010000009.1 GCA_012728505.1 Synergistaceae bacterium
CTTGACAATAAGAGAGATTATATCTAAACTAACCCGCAATGTCGCACGAAAGAAGGAGGCACCGGACATAAAATGGAATTCGTTGAAAAAAAGGCCCAGATAGATCTTTGTGTCACAGTGTACTCCTATACCTACTCGGATCCCAACTCACGGGGTCGGGGTTCAGGTGACGTGCGCTGAACATCCGATTTTGAAGTGAGGGCGGGGTCCGAGATTTTCGGATCCCGCCTTTTTGTTTTATAAAACGTTATAGAACTTTCCACCGTCTTTCCCGCATGCTTTTGAGCGGGAAACCAGCGGCTTAAAGATTTAAAGACACTAGTTCTCCGATCTGAATTAGGTTGAGAAGACTGAAAAGAAGGAATAAAAACTCACTATTAACAAAAGGTAGAAAAAGTCAGAATTTTACAGAAGCGACGAGGAGGAGTAATTATGGTACACAGTGAAACAGGATTGGAAAAGACAGCGGAACTTAGGATAACTCTGAACAGACTCTGGGATCGGAACCATCCCTATGCAGATAAAATGAAAGAAGTCGGAATCAAGCCTTCGGATATAAAAACGCCCAAAGATGTTGAGAAGCTTCCTTTTACAACAAAACAGGATCTCCAAGGACATTATCCTTTAGGTTGGTTAGGCTGTGATAAAGACGACCTAGTGCGTTTCCATGCAACATCTGGAACCACTGGAAATCCGACAGTCGTAGGCTACACCGCTAACGATATATTCTGGTGGAAGAAAGCAATGAAAACGGCATTTAAAAGAGCGGGTATGACATCAAAGGATGTATTGCAGATATCGACAGGATATGGGCTTTTTACGGGGAGCCAGGGTTTTCACGATGGAGCTGAAGATATGGGAATTACTGTCATTCCTGCAAGCGGAGGTTTTACCGAACGTCAGTTTAAACTGATGCGTGACCTAGGTACAACAGTCTTAACCTGTACTCCATCCTATGCCGTGAAAATCTGTGAGGTCTGGGAAACTTTCTCAGATGAAGAGAAAGCAAAATACAGTCTCCGTCTTGGGATTTTCGGAGCTGAGGCATGGTCAGAGGGACTTAGGACGAAAATCCAGGACACTATAGGCGTTCCTGCAATAGACAGTTATGGTCTCTCAGAGGCTATGGGACCGGGAGTCGGCATGGAATGTCTTGAAAGAGACGGAATACATCTTTTTGACGAAGGATTTATATTTGAAATAATCGACCCTATAACACTTAAACCACTTAGCCCTGGTGAAGAGGGAGAACTTGTCATAACATCGCTGAAAAAAGAAGCTTTCCCGATAGTCCGTTACCGCACCAGAGACCTGACAAGCATAATGCCCGGCGTATGTAAATGCGGCGACAGAAGCACTAGAATAGAAAGAGTCAAAGGGCGCTCTGACGATATGATAATTATCCACGGCGTAAATGTTTTCCCCTCGCTTGTAGAGAAGGCTCTTTGCAGGGTGCCTGGGCTCACTGCGAACTACCAGATAAAGGTTTGGGAAGTAGATGGTTTTCAGCAGATGAGCGTAGCCTGTGAGAGAATTGCTAATAGTTCGCAGGATATTACCGAAACGCTTTTGGAGAGGGGCAAAAAATCGATCCACAGTGCACTAGGGATACATGTGCCCCTTACCATAGTAGAACCGGGGACGCTTCCAAGGTTTGAAGGAAAATCGAAA
>JAAYEY010000098.1 GCA_012728505.1 Synergistaceae bacterium
CCCCTCACAGAAGGACACAGGATGTGTCCCGGTTGTGGAGCTCCTACTGCGATAAGACAGGCTTTAATGGCTGTTGAAGACCCAGTGGTAGTTGTTGGAGCTACAGGATGCCTAGAAGTATCTACGACAGTTTACCCATACAGTGCATGGAGAGTTCCTTTTATGCATATTGCCTTTGAAAACGCGGGGGCCGGTGTTTCTGGTGTCGTGGCTGCTCACAGAATCCTAAGCAGGAAAGGTCTTGCGAAGGAGAAGATAAAGTTTGTAGCGTTCGGCGGAGATGGAGGCACTTATGACATCGGTCTTCAGTCTCTTTCGGGCGCGCTTGAAAGAGGACATGACTTTACGTACATCTGCTATAACAATCAGGGCTACATGAACACGGGAGCACAGAGGAGCAGCGCAACTCCGCTTAGCGCCAGCGCTACGACCTCGCCTGCAGGAAGTGTGATACCGGGGAAACTGCAGCGCGCCAAAAATCTGACCGAGATAGTGGCGGCTCATGACATACCTTATCTCGCACAGACTACGCTCCATGATCCCATGGATATTATCTCAAAGGTAAAAAGAGCAGTGGAAACTCCTGGCCCTGCGTTTGTAAATATTCTTGTACCCTGTCCACTCTTTTGGAAAATTGACTCCGCCGACCAGGCAAAGGTCTGTAAGCTTGCTGCCGACAGCCGTTTTTGGCCTATCTACGAGGTGATAGAGGGCAAACACATCCTTTCCTACGAACCTAAAAAACCAGTGCCTCTAGAAGATTTTCTGAGAGCCCAGGGACGTTATGCCCACCTTTTTAAAAAGGGCAAAGAGAGAATGGACCTTGTTGCACAGGGACAGGCTGATGTTGACAGAGAATGGGAAAGACTCCTGAAAAGGTGTGCAGGCTGATCCTTTCTTCAAATTCTTAACATATACCTCATTTTCAAATATATATGATCAAGGCTCACCAAGTGTAAAGGTGAGCCCTTTTATCATCGGGACTCAGGAAGAGCATTCATAATCCCGATCTTATTGCCTCTCCTCTTACTAAATTAGTTTATAATAGATGAACTTTACAAACGGTTGCATAAGAGGTGTTCATATGAAGGTGACGATGCAGGATGTTGCGCTTGAAGCCGGCGTAGACAAAGCGACAGTTAGCCGTGTGCTTAAGGGAGACCACCGAATCTCGGAAAAAACGAGAATTAAGGTGATGGAAGCTGTAAGGGCTCTTAATTACCGTTTAGATAAAAATGCCCGTAATCTTTCCACAAGCAGCAGCGGACTCATTGGCGTAGTAGTCCGTGATTTTTCATTTGACTGGTTTCCGCACTTCATGTCTGGAATAGACCGAACCTTATCTAACTCGGAGTATGAGATCATATTGAAGCGCACTGAGGGTAATCCTTTGAGAGCAGCCAGAGAATATGGCAAACTAATCGACAGAAGCGTTGAGGGCATCATATGGAGCGATCCGGAATACTTTCCGGGAGACTCTCCCGCCCCTATCGTTACCCTAGGTTTTCGCAAAACGGGATCCTATTCTATAGTCTGGGAGAGTGAATGTCAGACTCCCACTTTTGAGACAGGAGTACTCGCGGGCAGGCTCATCCTCAACATAATTACAGGCAAACCACTGCCTTCGAGGGAAATAATCTTAAAAAGTTCCGATAATGGA
>JAAYEY010000099.1 GCA_012728505.1 Synergistaceae bacterium
CATGTACTGCCTCGCAATCCTGTACTGAATCGATTCTGTGTTGACCCTTCGAACACGGGTTCTACCTGTCACTGGGTCTTTTATTTCGTCGAAAGGTATGGGGACGATCATGTTGTTTTGTATTGAGATAAGGGCATTCGTGCCGCCCTCTTTGAGGAATTCTATCGCAGCAAAGCCAAGGTTTCTCGTATATTCTATGTCAAAAGCGTTGGGTGGAGCGCAGCGAACCTCATAGCCTATCTCTTTGTTTGTTATGTCCATCTTTATTCCAAGCGATGCTAAACCTGCCTGGACCTCTTGTTTCAGAACATTGGAAAAGCTAATCTCAGCATAGCGGACATGTCCGTGATCGTCATACTCTATGCAGCTGAGGGCCTCAAGGTCCTCCTTTCGGATTCTCTCAAGCAGTCCCTCCGCAACGACAGCAACCCCATATTTTCTTCCGGATGCAAGTCTTTTTATAATCGCTCCTATAAGGATATCGACTATCAGTGACATCGGTATTAATTCCTGTCTTGAAAATTCCTCCGGTATTACGATTACAGTGGCTCCTGAACTCTTGCCTATCCCAAGTGCAAGATGTCCGGCCGTCCTGCCCATTGCTACTGCGATGAACCAACGACCGGTCGTTTTAGCATCTTCCATTAGGTTAGAGACTATCTGCGTGCCAAGCGACCTGGCTGTTTCGAATCCAAATGTTGGAATGCCCTCAGGCAGAGGCAGGTCGTTATCTATAGTTTTAGGTATATGTACAAAGTTTATTTTCAGGCCGCGTTTGTTCATAGTGTAATCAGCGACACAAGAGGCAGTGTAGGCCGTGTCATCGCCGCCTATCGTTATAAGATGGGTCACACCAAGTTCAATCAGGGTATCAACCACTCTGCCCAAGTCTTCCTCTTTTTTGGTAGGGTTGTATCTTGAGGTACGTATGAAACTTCCTCCATCTGAATGTATACGGCTGACCATTTCTATTGTGAGCAGGACAACATTCTTCTCTCCCTTTGCAAGACCGGAGAAACCATCATAGACTCCGTAGACATCCCATCCCGATTTTATGGCTTCGATTACTGCAGAACTTATAACGCTGTTAATCCCAGGTGCAGGACCGCCTCCGCAGACTATAGCAAGTGTTTTCTGTGTGATATCAGTCATCAGACAAATCTCCTTTTAGTTACCTAATCATAACACGTAAGCTATTTTACAAATTTCCTTATTCTTTTATAAGGGTGGCTGAATAATATTTTACACGATGACAAAGTGGATTGATAACATGAAGCAAGATTATTGCATTGAGTGAAAGCAGGATTTATATGCAAGCTTGATCTGATAAGTGCTTCCGTTAAGAGACAAAATCTTCTGAATGGTTCTGAAAGCGAAGACCATCTGGCAGAGGGGAATCTTTTTTAGGCCCGGCCGCTGAGTTGAACTCAGATTTAGGAGCCCACTTTTTTTCATGGTTGGGCGGCTCAAAGAGGGCCGCCGGCTTTATGATACTTTGCCTGAACTCGCTGTTTATGGAGTCCACCGCAGATGCAACCCTAAGGTTTTTTTCGTCTGTTCCAGATTCTTCGTCAAAAAGAGAGGCCTGTCTTCCCGCAGAAATATCTGTGAAGTTTGAGAGTATGACCCCACATTTTTTATATTTATATCCCGGCACAAATATCTCTTCGAGGACAGACTCGGCACAGCTCATGAACTCAGAGTCCATACATCTGGGTTTTGTGAAGGAGATCTCCTTGCCGTTGGCATAATATTTTTCAGCATCAAACCTGCTCGTTGATATGAAGACTGACATTTTCCCTGCCATCTGCCCGGCCTTGCGAAGCTGTCTCGCCGCAGAAACTGAAAAGCATAGAAGAGGATCGAGCATATCTTCATATGTCGTTATGGGGTTACCGAATGAACGAGAGACCATAATAGATTTTGGAGGTTTGCAGCCGGTATCCAAGGCATGTGCCTGAGAACCTTTTAGCTCCCAGGATGTATATAGGGTCGTTATGCCGAAGGTTTTTTTGATCCACATCTCATCTTTTTTGATAAAGTCTGAAACCTTCTTTATACCCGCTCCTGCCAGTTTGGCACTTGTTTTTCGCCCTATACCCCATATATCTGCGCATTCAAACTGCGACATGAAGCTCATGTCCATATATCTTGCCTTCTGCATCCAGAAAACCCCTTCGGTTTCCTCGTTTTTTTTGGCATATTCAGCTGCCAGCTTGCAAAGGGTCTTTGTTGGCGCTACGCCTATAGATATAGGTATGCGGCATTTGTCCCATACGTCTTTCCTTATCATATGGCAGTAGGATAGAGGATCTTTTACGTTGGTTATCCTCATGCTGAAAAAGCATTCGTCTATCGAGTATATTTCCACCGTGTCTGTGTAGAGACTGATACGGGACATTACTTCGGCAGATACCTGCTGATATAAAGACATATTTGTAGACCTTACAGCAACACCGTTGAACGCAAGCATGTTCCTTACCTTAAAATAAGGATCTCCCATTTTTACTCCCATTCTCTTGACTTCGTTGGAGCGGGATATAACACAGCCGTCATTGGAGGAAAGGACTACCACTGGGCGATGGTCGAGGTCGTTGTTGGCCCTGCGTTCACATGAGACAAAGAAGTTATTGCAGTCGGCAAGAGCCATAGATCTATCATGCATAAGATTTGAAGCTTTCATGTCATCATCTCCGGCTTGCTATATAATCTGAAAGTATATATAACATATAGCAATCTATGTGTCAACAAAAAGAACAAGTCAATAGTCACAGATAGCTATAAGAGAAAGACTTAAATACATGGTTGCAAAAGAACGGTCAGTCAGACAAAACATAAATTTTAGAATTTTATCCTCCTACAATAAAGGGTAAGTAGTGATAACATTATAGAGGAGCATTGTTATAAATATTTAAGGAGGCAACAAAAAATGAGCGACATAAGGCTTGAGTTTCTTATCGTTGATCCACAAAATGATTTCTGCGATCCGAAGGGACAGCTCTTTGTACCGGGGGCAAACGAAGATTCGAAAAGACTCGCAGGTACGATAAAAAGGCTCAGGGACAAGATCGGACATATAAGTGTCACACTGGACACTCATCGCCTTATAGACATAGCCCACCCTATCTTCTGGGTGAACCCTGAGGGAAGACATCCTCGTCCCTATACCCTTATCACGAAAGAAGACCTTAAGAATGGGCTCTGGCGTACTACAGACCAGAACCACATGGAGAGAGCCGCTTGCTATGTAGATGAACTGGAAAAAAACAATCAATATACACTATGCATATGGCCTCCCCACTGCCTTCTGGGATCCTGGGGGCACAACATAGTAGAACCTGTCTACAATGCACTCCTTGAGTGGGAGGAGAACTTTTCCTTGGTCGACTACACCTTAAAAGGACTCAATATGTGGACTGAACACTATTCAGCTCTCAAAGCGTGTGTTGAGGATCCTGAGGATCCCGGCACAAAGCTCAACGAAAAACTAATAAAGAGGCTTCACGAGGCAGACATCGTAGCCATATCGGGGCAGGCGCTTTCTCACTGTGTTGCAAACAGCGTAAGAGACCTGGTACACAACTCCAGCGAGGAAGATATAAAAAAATTAGTACTGCTAATCGATACAACAAGCTCCGTAAAAGGGTTTGAAAAATTAGGGGATGAATTCGTCAGGGAAATGGTCGGACGTGGCATGAGGATTTGCAGTGCAAATCAGTTTGGGAGGAATCTCTAATGGGAAAATTTTTTCGTGAGCCTGCAAGCGGATTCAGCCACCTTGTTGGGGCACTACTCTCTGTGGCTGCTTTGATATCACTGCTCTATGTGGCCATCACAAACAGGGACATATGGCAGATAGTTTCTTTTTCGATATTCGGAGCAAGCATGATACTCCTCTATTCTGCAAGCACAATATACCACTTGGTAAACTCTTCGGAAAAGGTAGTAAGAATACTTCAGAAGATAGATCACAGCATGATATTCGTGCTTATTGCAGGTACATACACACCGATATGTCTTACCATGCTTAGGGGGAGCTTAGGTTATTGGCTTCTCGCTCTCGTATGGTCATGCGCGGCTGCGGGAATAGTCTTTAAAATGTTCTTCTTCGATATACCTAGGGTTCTCTACACTGGGATATACCTGATAATGGGCTGGATAGCAGTCTTTGTCATAGTGCCTCTTTACAGAGCAGGAGGAGCTCTCCCACTTATATGGCTTCTTGCCGGCGGCCTTTTCTATACGGTAGGAGGAGTAATATACGCCTTGGAGAAACCCGATATCTTTCCGGGATGGCTTGGCTTCCACGAGCTGTTCCATATTTTTGTCATACTGGGCAGCGCTTCGCACTATGTTATGATTCTGCGCTTCTGCTGATTCTTGATATAAGAAGTGGCGGGTCTAATAAGACCCGCCACTTCTTATATGTTTTTATCTTATGCTATGCCTTCTTTTTCTCCGGCATAAACCAGGCTATTGCCATAAATACCACACCCATCACGAGAAGACCTGAGTAGCCTATTTCCGTAACGGAAGGATATTTATCAGATATCTTGAAAAGAGTAAGCTTTCCAAAGTTCATAGCCTTGAAAATTCCTGTGTCGACCAAACCCCCGTACATTAGAGAGAAGACCAGCGCTCCGATTATTCCTCCGATAGCTATCATAAGAGCCTGTTTATAAACACCGGTGCCTATTGCAGCGAAGGATGTACCGGGGCAGGATCCTACCATTCCAAAACCGACTCCAAAGATGAGACCACCAACTATTACCCCAAGATGCATGGTTTTAACACTGAGGTGTGACAAGTTGAGTATCCCTACCATATTGAAGACAGCAAGGAGAACAGCTGAGAGGCCTATGGCAAAGAGTATTATCTTAAAAATTGTGTAATCCTCGAGTCTCAGCATCTGACGCATTTTAACAGGGCTTGCGGCATCAGAGAGATAAAGTGCGGCACCAAAGAACGCCCCTGTTACAAGACCGATAAAAAGATCCATTATTATCCCTCCTAACCGAATTTTTTCAACGCTTTGGCCACGGGAATAGCCATTGCGAACGCACATGCTGCGAAGACAAAACCACTTATGCTACCCTGCATGATTCCGCTCATCATATGACCGCTGGTACAACCGTCAGCAAGCCTCGCGCCAAAGAGAAATATAAATCCGCCCAAAATCTCGCGTACGTAATACTTCTCAAAGGTAGATTTAGCTCCAGCATGTCTTAGTTCTTCCTGCTGAGTCTTTTTCTTTTTTTCTGGATCCATCGTCCAGGCTATAAATCCTCCGAGGGGAATCGCAAGCAAAAATACCATGGCAAAATTCAACGGGTTCTTTATGCTTTTTGCAAGTGACCCTTCACTTTTATCGTAATAAGGATTTGTGCTGGCATAGCCACTTTTACGTGAACTGTCCTCCGTTATGACTGAGGGGTCAATGACGCTGTGTATCATTCCGCCTATCATAGAAAACTGAGTCGAGACTCCGACCGGTTTGATAACGAGAACTGAAACAGCAAACACCAGACCTAGAAATACTGCTTTAAATAACCAACTGCGGGAATTTTCATTCATCTTCCCTTTCGCCTCCTTTGTAATAATGTGAATTTATTAATTTATTTATTATATCATTATATATGATGCGGCTCTCAGAGAGTGTGACTAAGTCACACAAATCTGACTTTTATAGGTAGAAAGGCTTAGACAGCTATCTTTTGACTTGTTCAGATTCACCTGAAATGGGTATCGAACAAAGACCAGCGTTAAAAAATGAGGTTAAATTTTTTTGAGAGTAAGTTCGAAAAGAAATTATTGTTTTTAGAAGGATAAGGTCTTTTAAGCTTTTTAGAGTCAGGGATTATTTGTACTATCACAATATGACCCGCAGTTCTTACAGGGATACTCTTTTTAAGCTTCATAATTATCCTGCGAAATTAAAGCACCAAAAAAGGCCTTACTTGGCAAGTCCGTATACTTTGCTGACTTCCCGGACAAAAATTATCCCTTTTCCGGGCTCCTCAATATCCAGCTTCTCACTGATAGAGGAAATTATCGTTGCAACATCTTTTTTTTCGGAGAGTATTATGACTATTTCTTTCTCCGGTTCAATTTCCATAAAAAAGAGCTTGCTTGTTTAATGGATTCCTGAGCCCCTGCCATTGATTACTGTACCTCCACTGGACCCTGCTTCTGTAGCCGCATCTATAACTTTTTCTGCTTTACCTTTTTCTACCACTACCATTATAGCACAGTGCATTGCCTCTTCACCGCCTTCCTCTATCTCTGTTGCCTTGCATCCAGCAGAGCCGATAACTTTACTTACAGCTGTTGTAAATGCAATCCCATGGTTTGGTTTTTTGAAATCTAATTTTTTATCGAGTCTTTCAAGGACAGATCTTGTCATCTTTTTATCGGAGACCATAAGGACTATTTCCCTGCGTATATCTGTTAGTCCGAGAAAATTAGCAAAAGCACCATTAGCTGTACCTTTTGCATGTATTACTGTCCCTCCGGAGAGACCACATTTTTTAGCAGTTTGCGATACTTTACTTCCCTTTCCGAAACTGACTATGGCACAAATCAATTCGAAACAAAAACTTCCCTGATCATTCTTCATAGCTATCAAGCCCCACCTTCTTTGATTTCACCTGAAAGGCTGCAGCAAGCAACTGGATCGCAATTATTGGCGCAAGAGCTACCATGGCTACCAATCCGAAACCATCTGTAAGAACACTTGCATTCTCTACCGCATCTGCCGCCCCATGGGCGAAAGCAAGAACAAATGTCGTAGTCATAAGCCCAGAGGCAACTCCTCCTGAGTCAAATGCAATACCTACAAAAAGCTTGGGAACATAGTATGACATAACGATCGCCACGACGTACCCGGGGAGAAGGAAGTGCCAAAGTTTTATATTTGGACTAA